>JADGGF010000034.1 GCA_019690055.1 Micromonosporaceae bacterium | reverse complement strand
GTGGCAGTACCGCACGGTGGCGGCGTACGCCCGGTACGCCTCGGTGCCGGTGACCTTCTGCTCGAGGACGGTACGCAGCAGCCGTTCGTAGACCCGGCCGGTCGCGGGCAGCCGCAGTCCGGGGTGCTGGCGGGCCAGTTGCGCCACCAGCGGGTGGCGGGCCGCCACCTCGGCGAAGCCCGAGACGTCGTCGCGCAGCCCGGCCACCGCGTCCGCCTGCTCCACCACCCACTCCGCCCCAGGTCCGTAGCCCGTGGCCAGGAGCACGGCCCCGTCCCGCCGCAGGCTCAACGTGGCCGGACCGTCAGGCGTGCGCGTCACCCACCAGAAGACCCCGTCGGCCAGGCGCTGACAGGGGTCGTGCCGGCCCATCGGCAACTGCCCGACCGTCCCGGCGAAGTCGTACCCGTCGGGAACGGTCAGCGTGCGGGTGAGCGTGCGACTCATGGTGCGGGTGACCGTACGGCTCAGGCGGCGCGGTGACGCGCGGTGGCGGCGGCCAGCCCGCGCAGCAGCAGACGTTGGTCTCCGAGCATGCCGCGCAGCTTACGCTCCAGCCCGGCGATCGGCATCAGGTTCTGCGGGGCGCGGGGGTCCTTGTACGGGTGGGAGGCGAACCGCGGCAGGGTGAGCGTGGCGAGGTCGGCGAGCGCGATCGCCTCCGACTTGGCCAGGTCGGCCGAGCACTCGACCCGCACCACCCCGGCCCAGGGTGCGCCACCTCCGCCGGGCAGCCGCAGGTACCACGTGTAGCGGTGCCACGACGTGCCGAGCAGGAACACCGGCGTGCGCTGCCCGGGGCCGAGCCGACTGACCACAGTGGACAGCTCGGGCGGCAGGTACTGCACCCGGTGGGTCTTCACGTAGCCCAGTGCGCGGGGGAGCTGGTCGCGGCCGGTGAGCGGCCCGTCGAGCACCAGCAGGTCGTCGTCGGCCGCGTAGTCGGGGCCGAGCGTCTCGGTGGTGGCCCGGGCCAGGGCGGAAACCTCGATCTCCAGCGCCCGCAACCGGGCCTGGATGGCCTGCCTGATCTGGGCCAGCTCCATGCTCGCCACCCGGTGCACCTGGTAGCGGGCGTTGCCGGTGACGATGTCGGCGGCGTCGAGGCTGGAGGTGAAGAAGCCGCGCACCACCCGGGCCCCGGCCACGGCGGCGCTGCCCCGCCGCAGGTCGCACCGGACCACTCCGGCCGCGTAGGAGGCGGCGAGTCCGGTGTGGACGGTGCCGTCGGACTCCTCGACGAAGATGTGCGCGTCAACCCGTCGCACGCCATCGACGAGCAGGACCGTGCTCGGCAGGGTCCGTCCCGGGGCCGGGGTCACCGGAGCCCACGCCGCCGGATCGCGCTCGACCTCAGGCCGGACCTGCGCGCTGCTCTCGCCCGTGGGCTCGGCCTCGGCCGTCTCGATCGCCGAGCCGTACGCCGGGTCCCAGGCGTCCACGAACAGCTTCACGCCCGCACTGTCGGCCACCGCTCGGTCCACCACGTCCCTCAGGGTGCCAGATGGGTGCGACAGTAATGCTGGCCCTCGCTCCGCTCGGGCGGGCCCGGCTCTTTCTGAGGCTTGTTCTTCCCTCGTCGACTCCGGTCGCTGCGCTCCTCGGTCCAGAACAAGCCGTCGCCGAGCCGAACTTCTGTCCTCGCCATTCATACCGACACCCGGGTGACGCGGGCGGTGCCGCGGGCGTCCCGGCTCACCTCGAAGCGCACCGGGATCCGCTCCGCGAGCCCGGCCACGTGCGTCACGACCCCCACCATCCGGTCGCCGCGGGCGGCGAGATTCTCCAGCGTCGCGGCCACGGTGTCCATCGTGTCCGGGTCGAGCGTGCCGAAGCCCTCGTCGAGGAGGATCGATTCCAGACTGGCCGATGCACTGGAGAGCCCGGCGAGCTGCTCCGACAGCGCCAACGCCAGCGACAGCGACGCCTGGAACGTCTCGCCCCCCGACAGCGTCCGCACGCCCCGCGCCAGGCTCGCATCCGAGTGATCGATGACCAAAAATTCGCCGTTCTTCTGGATCAGCTCGTACCGTCCGGCGGAGAGGTCGTTCAGAATCCCCGACGCCCCCGCCACCAGCGCGTCGAGCGCCTCGGTGAGCAACCAGCGCTCGAACTGGTTGGCCCGCAGGTACTGGGCCAGCGCCTTGGCGACCCGGGCCTCGCGTTCGTGGGCTTCGATCTGCTCGGTCAGCCGGGCGGCCCGCTCCCGCCGCTCCAGGACCCGGTCCCGCGCGGCCCGGGCTCGCTCGACGCCCAGCGCCGCCGCTTGCCGGTAGCCGGCCGCGTCCCGGGTCGCCACTGCGACGCCCGTGGGGGCGAGCAGTGTGTCGAGCCGGCCGGTCACGTCGGTCAGGGCGGCCAGGGCCGACTCCGCCGCGGCGAGGCAGGCGTCGCGGTCGCGGGACCGGTCGGCCGTACGCTCGCGCGCCCACGCGTCCAGAGCCTGCCAGGACTCGACGATGCGCTCCCGGTCCGCGCTCGGCGGCCCCAGTGCGGCGACCGCGTCCCGGGCCCGGTCGTACTCCTGCCACGCCCGGCGCAGCCGCTCCTCGGCCGTCGCCAGCCGGCTGGCCGCGCCCCGCACCGCCTGCCGGGCGGCCCGCACCGCCTCCGCACAGGCGGCCACGGCCCGCTCCTTCTCGGCGATGGCGGCCAGCGTCGACTCCACAGTGGAGACATCCGGCGCACCGTCGAGTGTGGACTCCAGCGCGGCCAGCCGGGCCGCCGACTCCTGGTGCTTGGCGGTCACCGCGGCGAGCCGGCGGTCGGCCTCACGGAGGGCTCGGTCCTCGGCCCGCTCCGCCTCGGCCGCGGCCTGCGCCGCCTTCTCGGCCGCGGCGAGCTTCTCGCGCGCCGCCCGCAACCGGGGGCTCCCGGTCGGCGGGATGGTCGTGACCGGTTGCTCGCAGACCGGGCAGGGCTTCCCCTCGACCAGGTGCACCCGCAGCGACGCCGCTCGATCGGCCGTCGTGGCCGCCTCCACGTCGTCCTGCGCCGCCCGGACCGCCGCCGCGGTCTTCTCCATTGCGGCGCGCGCCGTCGCGAGCCGGGCGGTGGCCTGCTCGTGGTCGGCGGTGGCGGTGGCGAGCGCGGTGGCCACCTCGGTCAGCCGGGCGGCGAGGCGGGTGCGCTCGGCGTGCGCATCCAGCAGGCGGGTCAACTCCGTACGGTCACCGGCCCCGGCCAGCTCGGCCCGCGCCTTCTCCTCCTGGTCCTCGGCGGCCTCGACGGCGGCCTGCGCGGCGGCGGCCGCGTCCCGGGCCGCGCTGACCTCGGAGTGCAGCCCGGCCAGGCCGCTCGGCGGCCGGACCGACTGCAGCGCGGCCAGGTCGCGCTCCACCGCGGTCAGCTCGGCCTGCGCGGTCTCGCCGGCTCGGCGTGCCTCCTCCAGCGCGGGCAGCAGCGCCTCCACGTCCTGCACCAGGGTCTGCGCCGCCGCTAGCGCCTGCTCGGCCGCCGCCAGCGCGGCCTCGTCGGCCCCCGTGAGCTCGGCCAGCAGGCTGCGCGTCGCCGTCACCTTCGCCTCGGCCTCGCGCTGGCGCAGGCCGGCCCGCTCACCGATGCGCTGGTAGACGTGCAGCCCGAGCAGGTTGACCAGGATCTCCTGGCGCTGGGCCGGCTTGGCGTGCAGGAAGCGGGCGAACTCGCCCTGCGGCAGCACGACGCAGGTGGTGAACTGCTCGTACGGCAGGCCCACCGCGTCGAGGATCGCGTCCTCCATCTCCGACCAGGTGCCGGCCAGGACGGTGCCCAGCGACTCGCCGCGCTCGGCCGGTGCGTCGTCAAAGGTGCGCAGGTCGAAGTCGGCGGGGAGCTGCTCGAGCCCGGCATGGGCGGTGGAGACCCGGCCCTTGGTGTCGCGGCGCACCACCCGGGTGGCGACGAACCGGGCGCCGGACGCCTCGAAGACGAGCCGGACCTTGGCCTGCGCCGACGACGGGGCGAGCGCGTTCTCGATGCGACGGCGGTCCCCCCACCGGGGCACCGTGCCATAGAGAGCGAAGCACATCGCATCGAGGATGGTGGACTTGCCCGAGCCGGTCGGCCCGACCAGGGCGAAGAAGTCCGCGTCGGAGAAGTCCACTGTGGTGGGTTCCCGGAAGACGGTGAACCCGTGCAGGTCCAGGCGCAGCGGTCTCATGCGCTTACTCCCATGGCGCCGGGGGTGACGCACTCCTCGTACAGCTCGTTGAACAGCGCCGCCACCGCCGGGTCGTCGACCCCGCGGGCGACCAGGTACTCGGCGAACAGCTCGCGCGGGGAGCGGGCGGTCGTGCTCGGGGTCCGGGCGGCGGTCGGGGTGGTCGCGGCCACCGTGTCGGGGTCGATGCGGACCTCCAGCGCCCGGGGGAGCAGCTCCTGGACCTCCTCCTTGAGGCCGGCCCGGGGCGCCTCGCGCACGTAGACCCGCAGCCAGGCGGCCGGGTCGACCGTCAGGGCGCGCAGCTCGGCCAGGGTGCCCCGGACCGTGCGCAGCGGCACCGCCGCCGTCAGCGGCACGGGCACCACCCGCGGGGCGGTGCGCGCGGAGACCTCGACGAGGGACACCGACGGCCGGTTCTCCTCCTCGCCGAAGTCCACCGCGAGCGGGGAACCGCAGTAGTGCACCGGGCACGGGCCGGGCACCTGCTGGCGCCGGTGCAGGTGGCCGAGGGCGACATAATGCGTCGACGAGGGGAAGATCGTCGACGGCACCGAGTACGCCTCGATGGTGTGCGCGTCGCGCTCCCCACCGCCGGTCTTGGCCCCGACCACGGTCAGGTGCGCGGTGATGAGGTTGACGGTCTCCGATCCGTCGGCGAAGTCCGCGGTCAGGGTGGCCAGCAGCCGGGCCACGTGGTCGGCGTAGGTGGCCGACGCCTCGGCGGCCGAGAGCTCGAACATCTCCGAGGCCCGCACCGCGTACCGCTGGGAGACGAACGGCAGCGCGGCCAGCCGCCACGCCTCGCCGGACGGCGTGGTCCCGGTGATGAGGTGGTCCTCCGGCTTGCCGATCACCCCGCGCAGCGTGATGCCGGCCCCCTCGGCCCAGGTCCGCAGCGCGTCCAGGCGCGGTCCGTGATCGTGGTTGCCGGCGACCACGACGACGGCGGCGGCGTGCCGGCGCAGGGCGGACAGGGCCCGTACGGCCACCTTCTCGGTCTCGGCCGACGGCGCGGCGGTGTCGTAGATGTCCCCGGCCACGATCACCAGATCGGGCCGCTCGCGCTCGGCGACGTCGACGATCTGTCGCAGCACGGCGATCTGTTCGTCCATCCGGGACTGTCCCTTGAGGACCTTCCCCAGGTGCCAGTCCGAGGTGTGCAGCAGCTTCACCCGGTGCTCCTAGAACGGGATTTCGTCGTCGGGAACGGTCTGCCGGCGGGCGGCCCCGACCACCGCGAACGCGTCGGCCGCGGTCACCGCGGAGCGCAGCGTGCTGGCCGGCGGCGTCCCGGCCTCCTCGTGTCGGGTCGCCCAGGCGGGGAACGGGAACTCGGCGACCAGCGGCACCGGGATGTCGGGCTGGTTGACGAACATGGTGCCGGGCTTGGCGATCAGGGCCCGCTTCTGCTGGGCCGCCGGCAGGAAGCCGTACTCGGGCCGGCTCACCTCGGCCGCGTCGAGCCGTCCCGTCACCTTGATGGCCGAGTTCACCAGGATGCGACGCTCCACTTCGGACGCCGTCTGCTGCGCTCCGATCAGGACCACGCCCAGCGACCGTCCGCGCTCGGCGATGTCGAGCAGCACCTCCTTGATGGGGGAAGAGCCGTCCCGCGGCGCGTACTTGTTGAGCTCGTCGAGCACCACGAACAGCAGGGGCTTGCGTGTGCCGGACTTCTCCTTGCGCTCGAACTCGGACTTGAGGATCACGCCGACCACGAACCGCTGGGCCCGGTCCGGCAGGTTGTGCAGGTCCACGACCGTGACCTGCTTGCTCTCCGCAGTGTTCACGCCGTGCGGCCGGTCGGTCGGCAGGTCGCCGCGGATCAGCCGGGCCAGGTCGCGCTTGCTGGAGATGAGCCGGCGCAGGAACGCGTTGACCGTGCCGAGCCCGACCGCCGAGCCCGTCCAGTCGGGCCGGGTCTCCTCGTCCAGCAGCCGGTCCTGGATGAGGTCGACGAGGTCCTCGTAGGAGCCGACCCGACGGCCGTCGACGACCACGCCGCCGTCGGCGGGCTCGGCGACGCGGGCCAGGTGGGCGGCGACCGCGTGGACGACCATCGTGTACTGCTGGCGGTCGTCGTCGGCGTCGGCGAAGACGAAGGGCAGCAGGCGCTCGGTGCAGAACTCGGCGATCGTCCAGTAGAAGGCGTCTACCCCGTGCAGGCGGCTCGCCACGTCGGCGGCGCCGGTCGGGTCGCCGGCGCGGGGCGGGGCGTAGACCTGGACGTCGGGGAAGGGGCCGACCGGCAGGCCGAGCTTGGCGTACGCCGCCTCGACCGTCTCGTCGATGCGGGTGTTCGGATGGTCGAGGAAGAGCAGGTCCTCGCCCTTGACGTTGAAGATCAGCGCCCGGGTGTTCGTGGTCTCGCCGGCGCCGCCCAGCACCCCGGAGCGGAACGCCGCGTAGAGCAGCCAGGTGGCGAAGCTGGTCTTGGTCGCCACGCCCGAGATGCCGGAGATCGACACGTGGGCGCCCCGGGTGCCGTCGAGGAACTCGGCGTTGATGTACAGCGGCTCCCCGTCCCGGCCGAAGCCGATCGGGATGCGCTTGTCCATCCGGTCGAAGTACAGCGCGCCGTCCCGCTCGGACCCGCCGGCCCGGCGGACCACGGCACCCGGCTCCGGTGGCACGTAGACCTCCGGCTCGACCCGGGTCGTGGTGATCTCGGCTGCCTCCTGCACCTGGGCGGGCAGCGTGCCGTCGGCGATCGCGAAGACGTCGGAGTCGAAGCTGGCGCCCTCGTGCCGGGCCCGGACCTGCGTCACCACCCCGGAGATCGCCACGGGCTGGCCGCCCGGCAGCACGCGGGTCGTGACCACCACGTCGTCGAGTTGCAGGTACGCCCCCGCACTCACCGCCACCCAGAACTGCAAGGGAGTGGCGTCCAGCGTGCCCAGCACCCGCCCGATCGCCGGCCCGTCGCCGGGGTGCCCGCTCTCGATGTGACCGTCGTACGCTGGGCGCTCGCCCGGAACACCC
Organism: Micromonosporaceae bacterium; assembly: GCA_019690055.1. Classification (GTDB taxonomy): domain Bacteria; phylum Actinomycetota; class Actinomycetes; order Mycobacteriales; family Micromonosporaceae; genus DATBGZ01. The sequence continues at coordinate 10,643 of JADGGF010000034.1, read as the reverse complement.
GCCCTCGTCATGCGAGGCATCCTGCCGGATCGGGCCGACATCTCCCGGCAACCGCGCCGCTGCGGCGATTCCGGACAGCCCAAGAAGTCACATTCTGGGGGCCCCGGGGGTCGTGGGATGCCCCGAAAGTGACTTTCTGGGCAGCGGTGGCGCCGCCAAGTGCCCAGAAAGTGACTTTCTGGGCGGACGTCCTGGGGGTGCGCGGGCTACTCTCCGGGCCGGCCGGTCGACGGTTCGCCCGGCTTCTGGGGGCGGTGTTGGCAGTCGCACCAGGTGCCGCCCCGGCACCGTTCATGCCGGCCCTCGCGGCAGGGCAGACAGATCACGCCGTCAAGCCTAGTCTGGCAGGTGGGCCGCCAACGAGCGGCTGCCCCGCGCTGGTGGAAAGCGCTCCGGGCGGCCGTTGTGCGCGTGGGAGCGCTTTCATCGTCATATGTCACCGTTCCGGTCGCTTGGCAATCCTTCCCGGCTACAGAACTTCGCAAATCCGGACAGTTGTGGGCCACAGGGGTACTTGCGCGACACCTGTTGGTAACGAATTGGGAACGCTCCCATAGGCCCATTGACACTGGCCCCTCGTGGCGGTTTGCTGTGGGAGCGCTCCCGCCACATGTGGCTCCCGCCACATGATGCGGCTTTGGTGTGGCGTTTGCACAGGTCACGCGCCACGGTGGCGGACACCGTCGCTGCGTTGGCACAGCGCAGGGCCGCACCGTTCATTCACACATCACGACCTGAGAGGGGTCCGGGATGAGCGTTACGAAGCACCGCGTCAGCCGGGTGGCGGCGGTTGCTCTCGTGTCGACGGTCGCGCTCGGCACGGCCGTCGCCTGTGGAAATGACGGACCGACCGACCCCGGCGCGAAGCCGGAGGTCCTCGTCATCGACACCTTCGGCGACTTCGGGTACGAGGGGCTCGCCAAGGAGTTCGAGCAGCAGAACGGCGTGAAGGTCGAGATCCGCAACACCGCGCAGCTCGGCGACTACACGCCCCAGCTGGTGCGTTACCTCGCCACCGGCGAGGGCGCCGGCGACGTCGTGGCGCTCGAAGAGGGCATCATCACCCGGTTCAACCCGGGCAACTTCGTCGACCTACGGCCGTACGTCGGCAACATCGACAGCGAGTACCTCGAGTGGAAGTTCAAGCTCGGCATCGCGCCGAACGGCAAGCTGTTCGGCCTGCCCACCGACGTCGGATCGCTCGGCGTCTGCTACCGGATCGACCTGTTCCAGGAGGCCGGGCTGCCGACCGACCGGGACGAGGTCTCGGCGCTGTGGCCGACCTGGGAGAAGTTCATCGAGGTTGGCAAGCAGTACCGCCAGGCCACCGGGAAGGCCCTGCTGGACTCGGTGACCACCGCGATGGGCGCCCGGATCGTGCAGACCGGTGGCGAGATCTTCTACACCGCCGACTACCAGCTGTACAAGGGCGCGCCGGAGAAGGAGAACCTCGTCGCGGCCAACAGCAAGGCCGTGAAGGACGCGTGGGACCTCGCCGCGGCGATGGTTGAGGGCGACATCACCGCCAAGGTGGCCACGTGGTCGCCGGAGTGGACCGAGGGCTTCAAGACCGGCACCTTCGCCGCCACCCTCTGCCCGTCCTGGATGACCGGCATCGTCGAGGGCAACTCCGGCCCAGAGAACTCCGGCAAGTGGGACATCGCCGCCGTGCCTGGTGGCGGTGGCAACTGGGGCGGTTCCTGGCTCGCGGTTCCGACCACCACCAAGTACCCCGAGTGGGCGGCCAAGCTGGCCCGGTTCCTGACCGACGCCCACGGCCAGGTCGAGGCGTTCAAGGAGGCCGGCCCGCTGCCGACCAACCTGGAGGCGCTGGCGAACCCCGAGTTCCAGGCGTACACCAACCCGTACTTCAACAACGCCCCGACTGGGAAGATCTTCGGCGAGACCGTGACGAAGATCGAGCCGGTCATCTACGGTCCGCGCCACGCTGACGTCCGTGAGCGGGCGATGGAGCCGGCGGCCCGACTCTTCGAGCAGGGCCAGCTGACCCGCGAGCAGGCCTTCGACCAGTTCCTGAACGACGTCCCGCTGCAGGGTCAGTACTGAGGACTGGGCTCGCTGAGCCGGACAGATAGGTAACTCGGTGGCGCCCGGGCACCCCGGGCGCCACCGAGGCCGGTCCGACCGGGCGCGGCCGTACGGACGGTGCTCGTACGACCAGGCGCCGAACCCCCCGACAGGGCGCACGCCCGCACCACCTGTGGACCACCGATCGCCGAGGACACCCAGCCATGGCTCTGACCACCGCGCCCCCGCAACCGTCGCAGACGGAGCAGCCCGCGCCGGCCCGGCGCCGCAGTGTGCTGCTGAACAAGTTCGACCTGAAGGTCTCGCCGTACCTGTACATCCTGCCGTTCTTCGTGGTCTTCGCGATCTTCGGCGCGTACCCGATGTTCCGCACGTTGTACATGTCGTTCTACGACTGGGATCTGGCCAACGCGCGGTTCGACCCGCCGGTCTTCATCGGCCTCGACAACTACGTGCGGATGCTGGACGACCCGTACTACTGGAACGCCATGCGCAACACGTTCGGGGTCTTCCTGCTCGCCACGATTCCCCAGCTGGCGCTCGCGCTGCTGATCGCGGCCATGCTCAACCGCCCCTTCCTGCGGGGCAAGACCTTCTTCCGCATGGCGATCCTGCTGCCCAACGCCACGTCGGTGACGGCCGTGGGCATCATCTTCCTGACCATGTTCAAGGACACCGGCGTCATCAACTGGGCGTTGGGCCTGGTCGGGATCGGCCCCATCGACTGGCACGGCGACGGTGGGTTCTGGTCGTACTGGACCGCGGTGGCCACGATGGTGGACTGGCGGTGGACGGGCTACAACGCGCTGATCCTGCTCGCCGGCATGCTGGCGATCCCGCGCGATCTGTACGAGTCGGCCGCGATCGACGGTGCCGGGGCCTGGCGACAGTTCTGGTCGGTCACCTTCCCCATGCTGCGCCCCACTTTCCTGTTCGTCTCCATCGTGTCGATCGTCGGAGGCCTGCAGCTGTTCACCGAGCCGGTCATCTACACGTACGGCTACACGGTCCGTGGGGGCGACCGGCGCGAGGTGCAGACCCTGGCCATGTACATGTATGAGAACTCGATGGTGAGCTTCAACAACGCCGGGTACGGAGCCGCCATCTCCTGGTCGATGTTCCTTCTGATCATCATGGCGTCGATCGGCAACTTCCTGCTGATCCGTCGGACTGCGAGGTGAGGACGGTCATGGCAAGAAGGCGTCGGGGCGTGCGCCGGAACAGCCCGTGGGTCTACATCGGACTGACCCTGGTCAGCCTGATCTCCATCTATCCGCTGTACTTCGTCTTCATCATCGCGACCCGGTCGCTGGACGCGCTGAACAACCCGAGCCCCACGTGGTTGCCGGGCGGCGAGTTCCTCAACAACTTCAACAAGGCGCTCGCCCGGGACGACGTGCACTTCTGGAAGGGCATGATCAACTCGATCATCGTGTCGAGCGTGGTCACGGTCAGCGTGGTGCTGACCTCGACCCTGGCCGGGTTCGCCTTCGCGAAGCTGAAGTTCCGCGGCCGCAACGCGCTCATGCTCACGATATTGGTGACCATGATGGTGCCCACGCAGCTCGGCCTCATCCCGCTGTGGGGGATGATGCAGCAGTGGGGGCTCGTCTATGACATCTGGGCGGTGATCCTGCCCTTCCTCACCAGCGCGTTCGGGGTCTTCCTGATGCGGCAGTACACGCTCAGCGCGGTGCCCGACGAGCTGATCGAGGCGGCCCGGGTCGACGGGTGTACCACCTTCCGGACGTACTACAGCGTGGTGCTGCCGGCCGTGGCCCCCGGGGCGGCCGTGCTCGCCCTGCTGACCTTCATGGAACAGTGGAACAATTACCTGTGGCCGCGGGCGGTTCTCTCGCCGGACAACCCGACGCTGCAGGTCACCCTCGGGTTCATCTCGTACACCTACTACACGGACTACTCGCTGGTCTTCGCGGCCCTGGCGGTCGCGATACTCCCACTCATTCTCGCAGTTCTCTTCTTCGGTAAGCAGATCATCGGCGGAATCATGGAAGGCGCGGTCAAGGCGTGAACACCTCAGGGGCGGGCGGAGTGTCGACGGAGCCGAACTTCCAGCCGGGCTCGCCGCACAGCGTGCCGCGGCCGGGTGAGGCCACCGTGGACCCGGCGGCGCTGGAGAACGGGGGGCGCCGGTTCCCGGAAGGGTTTCTCTTCGGTGCCGGAACCGCGGCGTACCAGATCGAGGGGGCCACGACGGCCGACGGTCGCACCCCGTCCATTTGGGACACCTTCAGCGAGCGACCGGGGGCCGTGAAGGACGGCCACACGGGCCACATCGCGGTGGATCACTACCATCGCTACCGCGAGGACGTCGCCCTCATGCGGGGGCTCGGCCTCAACGCGTACCGGTTCTCGGTCTCGTGGTCCCGGGTGCAGCCGGCGGGGTCCGGTCCGGCGAATCCGGCCGGACTCGACTTCTACCGCCGTCTGGTCGACGAGCTGCTCACGGCCGGGATCGAGCCGTGGCTCACCCTCTACCACTGGGATCTGCCCCAGCCGCTGGAGGACGCCGGTGGCTGGCCCGCGCGCGACACCGCCCAGCGCTTCGCGGACTACGCGGAGATCGTGCACAACGCGCTGGGGGACCGGGTCAAGCACATCACCACGCTGAACGAGCCGTGGTGCTCGGCCTTCCTCGGCTACGCGTCGGGCGTGCACGCGCCCGGGCGGCGGGAGCCGGCGGCCGCGATCCGGGCCGTGCACCACCTGCTGCTCGCGCACGGGCTGGCGGTGGACGCCATGCGGGCCCAGGGCCGGGACACGCAGCTGGGCATCACGCTCAACCTGTACGCGGTCTCGCCGGCCACCGAGAGCCCGGAGGACGCCGAGGCGGCCCGCCGCATCGACGGCCTGTCCAACCGGCTGTTCCTCGACCCCGTGCTGCGTGGGCAGTACCCGGAGGACGTTGTCGCCGACTTGGCGCCGGTGACCGACTTCTCCCACGTGCGTGACGGCGACCTCGCCATCATCTCCCGGCCCCTGTCGATGCTCGGCATCAACTACTACAGCCGGTACGTGGTCTCCGCGCCGCCGCCCGGCCCGCACGGGCGCATCGACTGGCGGGGCCCGGAACCGCGGGGGGCGAGCGTGGGCAGCGAGGCCGTCCGGTTCGTCTACCGCGGCGTCCCGGTCACGGCGATGGAGTGGGAGATCGACGCGCCCGGCCTCACCGAGGTGCTCAAGCGGGTCGCCACGGAGTACCCGTCGGTGCCGCTGTACGTCACCGAGAACGGCGCGGCCTTCCACGACGAGGTCGGCCCCGACGGGACCATCAACGACATCGAGCGGTGCGCATACCTGGACGCCCACCTGCGGGCCTGCCAGGACGCGATCGCCGCGGGCGTGCCGCTGCGGGGATACTTCGCGTGGTCGCTGCTGGACAACTTCGAGTGGGCCTGGGGCTACACGAGGCGATTCGGATTGTTCTATGTGGACTACCGCGACCAGCGGCGTATCCCGAAGGCCAGCGCCCGGTGGTACTCGTCGGTGATCGCCCAGCGGGCGCTGCCGGCCGAGCCGCTGGTGCTGGATGGGGCGACACCGGCACCCGGGTCGGCCCCACCCGAACCGAGACCGGCGTCGTAACCGGGCACAATCGGTAGCGACGAAGCCAAAGTGCCCGTCGGCACGCACCCGACGGGCGGCGAGCAAGGGGAAACGAGTGGCGATGCAGCGGGCGAGGTCGGCGGGGCGGCCGACGCTCGATGAGGTCGCGGCGCGGGCCGGCGTTGGCCGCGGCACGGTCTCGCGGGTGGTCAACGGCTCGCCCCAGGTGTCCGAGGCGGCCCGCGCTGCGGTGATCCGGGCGATCGAGGAGCTGGGCTACGTCCCGAACCGGGCGGCCCGGGCCCTGGTGACCCAGCGGACCGACTCGGTCGCCCTGGTGGTCTCCGAGTCCGAGGAACGGGTCTTCGCCGAGCCGTTCTTCGCCGGCATCATCCGGGGCATCAACTCGGTGCTGCTGGAGACACCCATGCAGCTGTGGCTGGCCATGGCCCAGTCGAAGCGGGAACGTGAGCGGGTCGAGCACCACCTGACCCGTCAGCACGTGGACGGGGTCCTGCTCATGTCGCTGCACGGGGCCGACCGGCTGCCGCTCCTGCTGGCCGAGCGGGGGCTGCCCGTGGTCATCTGTGGCCAGCCCGGCGGCGACCCCGACCTGGACAGCGGGACCGTGAGCTGTGTCGACGCCGACAACGGGGGCGGGGCGAAGGCCGCGGTCGCCCACCTGTTGGCCCAGGGCCGGCGACGGATCGCCGCCATCGCCGGCCCCCAGGACATGGGCGTGGGTGTGCTGCGCCTGCAGGGCTACCGCGACGCCATGGCCGAGGCGAACGTCCGCGTCGACGAGTCGCTGATCGCGTACGGCGACTTCTCCGAGGCCAGCGGGGCCGGGGCGATGCGCACCCTGCTGGACCGCCACCCCGACCTGGACGCGGTCTTCTGCGCCTCCGACCTGATGGCCGTGGGCGCCATGCGCACGCTGCGCGAGTACGGCCGGCGCATCCCGGCCGACGTGGCGGTCGTCGGCTTCGAGGACTCGGTGCTGGCCCGGCAGACGGACCCACCGCTCACCACCGTCCACCAGCCCGTCGAGGCGATGGGGCGCGAGATGGCCCGGCTGCTCGTCGCCCGCATCAAGGGCGAGCCCGCCGGCCCCCCGCTTACCGTGCTCGACACCCACCTGGTCGTCCGCGCCTCCGGGTGATTTGGGTGGTCCAGGTACTTGTGTCAGGAAGGACGCCCTCTTGACGCTTAATGCCTAGGAAGGACGCCTTCCTGACAAGCCGCCCACCGGGGCGTACCACGGTAACGACCATGACCATAGAGGTCTCGCCGCAGGCGCGGAGGCGGTTCGTGCTCGGGTCGCAAGGTCTGTGGCCGGGCCGGCGGTTCACGGGCGGGCCGGCGGGCATCCGCCAGGCGATACGGCAGGCCGGGCTGATCCAGATGGATCCGCTCACCGTGATCGCTCGCAGCCACGACCTTGCCCTGCATGCCCGGGTCATCGACTACCGGCCCGAGGACCTCGACCGGCTCATGTACGTCGAACGGCAGGCGTTCGACTACGGCGGCACGGTGTACGTGCTACCCATGGAAGAACTCCCCTACTGGCGCGTGTCGATGTCACGGCGGCGGAACGACCCGCGGTGGGCCGCCTTCGCCACGCAGCATGACGACCTGCTGACCGCCGTGCGACAGCAACTGCGACAGCGGGGCCCGCTCGGCGCGCGCGACTTCGCCGGCACGGGGAAGGCGGTCTCATTCCGCTCCACAAAGGACAGCTCACTGGCGCTGTACTACCTTTGGCTGACCGGCGAGCTGATGACCCACAGTCGGCGCAACTTCGAGCGGATCTACTACTTCCGGGAAGACGTCGCGCCGGCGGAGTACCAGGCCGCGGCGACCGAGGCTGAGGCGGAGACGTTCTTCGCCACCAAGGCCCTCGCCCTCATCGGCCTGGTCAGTGGTCGAGACTGGGCGCGACGGTTTTCGAAGTTCGTTCATCGCTCGATCGACCGGGCGGAGGCACGACAGCGTCTGGCGGCCATGGTGGACGCCGGAGTGGCCGCGCCGGTCCGCGTCACTGGGAGCAAGGACCTACATTACGTCGCGACCGACGCCGTGCCCCGGCTGGAGGAGGTCAACGCCGGTGGGGTGCCGGCGCAATGGCGGCCGGTTGGGGCGGACACCAACCGCGAGGTGACCCTACTGGCGCCGTTGGAGCTCGTCTCGGCTCGGGGCCGGGCGCTGGAGCTGTTCGGCTTCGAGTACCTGTGGGAGGTCTACAAGCCGGCCGAACAGCGTCGGTGGGGCTACTACACGCTGCCCATCCTGTACGGCGACCAGCTCGTCGCCCGGATCGACCCGAAGCTGGACCGGGCCCGTAAGACGATCGTTGTGAATGGCTTCTGGCTGGAGGAGACAACGTCGTGGCGGGATGAGGCCTTCCTCGACGCGCTCGCTGCCGGTCTGCGCCGCCTCGCCGCCATGGTTGGCGCCGTGAACCTCGACCTCCGCGGCGTCAACCCGCCCCAGTTTCGCACCGCGCTGCGCCGGCGTACGGCCGGCGGCCCCCCAGCCTGACGCCCGCACGGGCCGGAGGCGCGGCAGTACGGAAAACTCTGTACGGTCCAGAAACTCAGTACCTGCGGCAGATCCGTAGTTGTAAGGGAAGCTTCGTCGTTGTGCCGGATGCTCCGTAGTGGGCGCTGCCGCCCGAATCGGACGGTTGTGGTGACCGCTGTGGCGGCGCGCTGGCGGTGCCGGCTCCGTGCGCGAGTCGCCGCGTTCCTCCGTGTGTGGCGGGTTGTATCGCGGAAACCGGTGCGGTTAGGTGGCGACGTGTCTGCCACCCGGGATCCACGCCCCTCGGCGGGGAAGGTGTACGCGGCTGCCCAGCGCTGGCGGGACCGATGCCTCCTCGATGACCGCGGCCTTTTCGGCGACGGGCCGGGGTCGTCGCTCGGCGACGGCCAGGCGCTCGTGGCGGCGTACGTCGGCCAGCTCGACACCGGCGCCGGCGACTTCTGGGTGAAGTTGCGTCGCCAGCTGGCCGGGCTCGGGCCGACGGCCGTGCAGCTGGCCGCCGAGCTGCTCTACGTCCACTTCCTGATCGCCCATACGTCCTCAACCAAGGGAGCGACCAAGCAGAAGCGCATCAATGAGGTGCTGGCTTACCAGCCGGGCACCGCGCCGCTGCCGCCGGAGCTCGCCACGGTCCTCGACGGTGGGCTGGTCCGGCTGGGACCGGGCAACGGTCACCGGCCCCGGCTGTTCGCCTACCTGATCGAGGTGTTCGTCGCGATCAAGTCGCTGCCCATTGAGGAGCGCCGGGAGTTCCTAACCGACCCGGGCCGGTTCGTGCGGCTGCTGGACACGGTTGACGCGCAGGGCGCCGCCATGCAGCGCCACGCGCTGGAGCATCTGCTCTTCCCCGACGAGTTCCCGGCGGTCATCAGCATCCAGGATCGCGCCACGATCCTGCGCCGGTGGTCGGACCTGGCCGGTCCCGCCGACGAGCACGAGGGCCTGCGGCTGGCCCGCCTCTTCCGCGGCCTGGGCGGCGGCGACTTCGTGCGCATCTATCACGCGCCGTGGCGGTGGCGGTGGGACGAACCGTCCCCGGCCTGGCGAATGCTGGGCGAGTGGGGCCGGCTGTTGCTCGAGGCCGTCGATCTCGGGCCGGAGCGGCATCACAAGATCGACGCGGCCGAGCGGCTCGCCGCCGCCCGGGTTTCGACCGATCGGGCCGGTTCGCTGGACCTGCCAGCGCTCCGCGCGGCGTTCCAGGGCACCAATCTCGTGGCGTGGCAGGTAGACCAGCCGTTCCTGGCGTGGGCGGCGGAGCACCCCCAGGAGGCGGCCGGGCGGCTGCGGGCGCTGTGGACCGATCCCGGGCCGCGGGGCATCGACGAGTTCCTGGCGGGCGTGCCGGTAACCCACGTCCCCACCAACGGGGCGCGGTTGAGCATCGCCTCGTTTGTCCTGAGTGCCGCGGACGCCGGCGCGGGTCGGGCGTACGAGTGGCTCCCGATCTTTCGGGCGGACATGGAGAAGGCGTACCGGCTGGTCGAGTACACCCGACCGCAGCCCGGCGCCACGGACGGTGAGCGCTACGACGTCTTTCTCCAGTTCCTCGACGACGTGGCCGACGTACTTGAGCGTTCCGGGGCACCTCGGCTGGACCGGCTCGATACGCAGGGGCTGCTGTGGATGATGCTCAACGAGGAGCCTCCGACCGCCTGGTCACCGGTCCGCCGGGAGGCGTTCCTGAACTGGCGTAACGGGTTGGGCACCCCGGTGCCGGCGGAGGGGCGGTTGAGCCGGCCGCCCAGGAAGCTGCGCCAGCGGCGGAGCGCTCGCTCAAGGATCTCGCCGCTGAGCTGTTCCTGCCGGAGGAGTTCCTCGACGACATCGTGCAGCTGGTATGGGACAAGGGGCAGGTCGTCCTCTATGGACCGCCCGGCACAGGCAAGACTTACGTCGCGCGCCAGCTCGCCGAGTGGCTGGCCCGTGGCTCGTCCCGCGTACGACTCGTACAGTTCCACCCGTCGTACGCGTACGAGGACTTCGTGGAGGGGCTGCGGCCGCGCGAGGGAGAGTCCGGGTTCCACCGGGTCGACGGCCCGCTGGTCGAGATGGCCCGGGCCGCGGCGAACGACTCGACCCACGACCACGTGCTGATCATCGATGAGTTGAACCGGGGCAATGTCGCCCGGGTCTTCGGCGAGCTGTATTTCGCGCTGGAGGCTGCCCATGCCGCCGAACGGGATGGGGGCGGGGTAGGCGCCGGTGCCGGCTAGGCCTCGGTCTCGGCCGGCTCGTCCTCCACCGCATCCGCCTCGAGCAGCAGGGGCAGCTTCTCCCGCAGCGTGTTGGCGCGACGGTGCAGGTCCAGCGCCCGGCGCCGGGCCGCCACGGCGAGCCAGGCGGCTGGGTTCGTGGGTACTCCCTCGCGGCGCCAGGCCTGCAGCGCTGACACGTAGGCGTCCCGCACGCACTCCTCGGCGAGGTCGAGGTCGCCGGCGACGCGCCCCGCCGCGGCGAGCGCCCGGGCCCACTCGCGACGG
>JADGGF010000559.1 GCA_019690055.1 Micromonosporaceae bacterium | reverse complement strand
GCTTTGAAGGAACCAGATAGGACAGTAGTGAGAAACTAAGCGGCAGCCACAACCAAGTCGTGGAGGATGCGAGGATCTGACGGAGAGACGTACCGAAAGCTTTGTGGCGGACGAAAATCTCCGTGCCTACGAAGGCCCTCCAAGTGTAGTGGTCGATCGAGCCTATTTACGCTATCAAGATGAAGAAGGTACGCGTACTCCGCACCATCAAGGTAGGCATCAAACTCCTGCCTTGTCAGCCCAAGACGCGACTTGTGTTGCCTCCAAGCAGTCGATGGGACGAGCACCTGAACTCGGCATAACCGAGCAGTTCCAACGATCGCCTTTCTTGGAGTCGTCGAGTAGAGAACTACCGTCGTACCGGGCGCTGCATTAACGGGTCGACGCCGCAATTCTACAGTCTTCGAGCCGCACAAAATTGCCTCCGCGAATCGGGGCCGCAACGATATCAGCATTACTCGATTACCCGACACCTTTCCGTCCCTCCGTATAGATTTCCGCAAACAACTGGCTGGAAATCTCGCGCGGCTGCTGGGGGGTGACAAAGCCTCCAAACGCCTCTCCTAAGACACGCAATCTCTTGAGGCTCACGTGCCGCGGAAACACCTCGGTATTGCCGAACAGGAGCGCTTGGGCCCGATCGCTTTTGGCCGCTCCGACGACTTGGTCAAGACGCCATACGCCGAGATGACGAAAGCGGCTATGGAGGTCGGAGGGCGTGCTGATGGTGACTGCATCCAAGCGCGAACATGCGATGATGCCTGAAGGGTAGGGAACCAGGCCGCCACTTGCGCTGGTTTTACTCATGTACCACAGGATGCGGGCGGGTGCCTTTGGCGTGACCCCAGTTGCGCTACGGTAATAGACATGCTCCCGGCTTATGCCGAGAAAGTCGTGTCGAGGCAACACAGTCTCTGGGACACCAAGAAGGTCGGACGCGAATACCTGCTGGATCGGAACCACGTACGTCGGCAGCTCGCTGTCAACGACCTTTGCTGGCCACCAAGAGCGTTCCACTTCGGCAGCAGCGACAGCGGGCATACCTGACCTTACCAAGGGCGGCTCGGGCAGACCCGCGCGCCGCGCGGCGGCAACACTCAGCCGATTGACCTCGTCGGCCGTCCCGCACACGTCAATCGTATAGCCAACGAGACGGGATTCGACGCTCCTGAACCCGTCGTCTGCCGCAGCGAGCCTAACCGCACGACTGAGATGAGGGTCAGTGATCTGAATTACATCACTGCCAGTCTCGACCGCAAGCTGCCTGAGCACGAACAGCAACTGCCTCGCAAGGGTGTCCTGGATCGAACTACTCCGGATGCGTAATAGCGGAACGAGTAGCTGCCCTTCCAGGTTATAAGTACAGTAAGCTGCGATTAGTGCGTTGTCCGGCCCAAACAGGCCGAATCGATTGTGTCCCTGAATAGTAAGGTCACGAATATACGCGCGAAACTCACGCTGGCGCTCCCCTGTTTCGGTGCTCAACAGACTGTCAATTGCAGCATCGTGGCCGACTCCGAGTAGCTGCCTCCGGTATGAGGTGTCGTGTAGGGCGACAGGCCGGTACGCCTCAGCTCGAACCAGCTCATCTATATGGAGGACCACATCAACTGGACGTAGGATCCTGAGACCGAACATCTCTTCAGCAGCCACGGCGAATGTCCGGAGAAGTTGCTCGTCCCTGGTAACAAAGACATTAAGACCAGCTGCTGCGGCGTCAGCAACATGCTGTAGGTCGAACTGGTCCTGCGTATCTCGCGGAAACCCCTCAATCGTCGACTGCGCGACGGTCAGCAGTTGGGAGCGAACCGCTGATGAGGCCGCCTCGCTGGCAGGCACTGGGGTCATAGTCTGCGCCAGTCTCGTACAGCTTCCCCGCAAGCTATTTCCTTCAATACTGTCGATCTCGGCGTCGAGAGCAGCCGTTCGGACCAGCTCCAGCCGATCGCTAATCTGGTCATCGACAAGCGCGAGCACATCGCGTGTATCGCGGCGACTGCTGTCAACGAGATCCCGCACGATGTTCAGGTCAACGGCCGCACGTACGAGGACCTCGCCATCGACACGCGTAAAAAGATCTGGATGGCCATGGCTCCGCCACCAGTTCACCAGCCTGTGATCGCCCTTTCCGCGGCTCACCTGTTCCGATACCCGTCTAAAGCCAAGCTTGATCCACATTCCGCCCAAGCCATAGTCATGCCGACACCTGGCGCGGATACCGCGATACTCGGCGTGACGCTCGCTGATGTAATCAACAAGCCGCCGAGCGATGCCAAGACCGCGGTACTGCTGGGCGACACACAGATGTGTTAGCCGAACGAACGCGTGTCGTCGTGCGAGCCCGTACAGCGCATATCCGACGACTTCACCGTTGACGCGTGCGAGAACGAGCGTTCCATCACGTGCCGACTTGTAGTACACGGCTTCAGGCAGAAATCCCAGCGTCGCACTGTGCCGGTTCCCGAGCTGGACCGCCGCATCGATGTCGGCCTGATGCCCTTTCGCCTCGATGATCTCGACGTCTGGCTGTGACTTGGAGGCGCCCTCGCGAGTCATAAAGCGGAGTGTGCACGATCAATCGCAACGAGCAAAATTGATCTAGATCCGCCAGGCGCAGATCTCGACCAGCGTTCCTAGGCCGGCGGCAAGTCGTGCCTGATGCGGTGCGCGCGCGGTGGCCAGCGCCACTCTAGTGGAGAGTACGAGAACCGGCGTCTTACGTTCCTGCCCAGTCTCGCGCTCGTCTCGCTCCCCCATGTCTAGTCCCACCTGATGCTTGACGTCTACGTCCCGGCTGTTGCTTGACGGGTGGCCTAGATGATGTTGGGACCTTTTGTGTTGGGCGGGTCGTTGGGCGCTGGCTCGGCCGGGGGCCGAGAATCGATCGTGTAGCTGAGCTGCCGTTGCGCCGGGCCGGTGTACTCGGTGAGTTCGAACTGGCTGGGGTTGTCGAGTAGCTGGACGTTGACGGTGATGGTGCTGCCGTCATCGAACCGGAGGCTGAAGACCGGGTCGAGGGCGCAGAGGAAAGCGAATCCCTCTTGTTCCCCGCGGTCGTCGGTGACGAGCCGACCCTCAGCGTGCCACCG
>JADGGF010000033.1 GCA_019690055.1 Micromonosporaceae bacterium | reverse complement strand
CGCCGCCGACCCCGAGTCGGTGGGTGAACCACCGGAACGCCGCGTCGTACGCCTCGTCCAGCCAGCGCAGCGGCCCCCAGCGGCGCAGCCGGTCGCCGAACGCGGTCACCGGGTCGGGGTGGCGGCCCAGGTACCGGCCGAACACGATCAGCCCGACCAGCACCAGCACGAGGAGTAGCACGGCCCCGGTGGCCCGGCCGAGCAGGTGCGTCGCGAGCTGGTACGAGCCGCCAGCGAGGTAGCCGATGAGCACCCCGGACGCGACCTGGGTGCCGACGCCGACGGCGTCCCAGCCGACGAACTGCCGGTAGGGCATCCCGCCGATGGCGCACAGGCGCGGCAGCAGGGTCCGCGCGAAGGGAACGTACCGGCCGAGCACGACGGCTCGGCCTCCGTGGCGCCGCAGGAGCGCCTCCGCCTTCCCCCACCGCTCGTCCCCGACCCACTGACCGGCCCGCGAGGCGCGCAGCCGCGGCCCGTACCGCTCGCCTTCGGCGAAGGCGAGCGCGTCGCCGCCCAGGCCGGCCGCGATCAGCAGGACCACCGCGACGTACGGGTCGACCGTGCCGAGGGAGGCGAGGAACCCGACCGCGATCAGCGTGACTTCCCCGGGCAGCGCCAACCCGATGACGAGCCCGGTCTCGGCCAGCACGAGCGCGGCCGCGATGACATAGACCAGCGCCGGCGGCAGCTGCCCCAGCCACGCCACGACATCCAGCACGGTCGTTCCTCCCGGAGGAATCATCCCAAACCCGTGCTACCCCACCAACCCGGTTACCCGACCCGACAGCGGGCCCGCCATCCGGACGGTGGCCCGTCCAGCCGACCGGTGCCGGGCCTCACACCCTGGCCCGGGCCGGGGCGATCACGGCATCAGGAACAATGGGCGCATGCCCGACACCGTCAGCGCTGGCCGCAGCGTGCGCGCCGACCTGCGCAACGTCGCGATCATCGCCCACGTCGACCACGGCAAAACGACTTTGGTCGATGCCATGCTGCGCCAGGCGGCGGCGGTGCACACGAAGGCCGAGCTCACCGACCGGGTCCTGGACTCGATGGACCTGGAACGGGAGAAGGGCATCACGATCCTGGCCAAGAACACGGCGGTGCGCTACCAGCCGGAATCCGGCGATCCTGTCACGATCAACATCATCGACACGCCGGGACACGCGGACTTCGGCGGCGAGGTGGAGCGCGGGCTGACCATGGTCGACGGCGTCCTGCTGCTCGTCGATGCCAGTGAGGGGCCGCTGCCGCAGACCCGGTTCGTGTTGCGCAAGGCGTTGCAGGCGCGGCTGCCGATCGTGCTGGTCATCAACAAGGTGGACCGGCCCGACGCGCGCATCAAGGCGGTGCTCGACGACACGTACGAGCTGTTCCTCGACCTCGACGCGGACGATACCCAGATCGACTTCCCCATCCTCTACGCCTGCGCTCGGGCCGGCGTGGCCTCGCTGGCCCAGCCCGCCGACGGCACGGTGCCGACCGACTCGGACTCGCTGGCGCCGTTGTTCCGCACCATCCTCGACACCATCCCGCCACCGACCTATGTGGACGGTGCTCCGCTGCAGGCGCACGTCACCAACCTCGACGCCTCACCGTTTCTCGGCCGGCTCGCACTGTGCCGCATCCACCACGGCACCCTCCGCAAGGGACAGACGGTGGCGTGGTGCCGAGCCGACGGCACGATCGAGCGGGTACGCGTCTCGGAGCTGCTGGTGACCGAGGGCCTGGAGCGGCGTAGTGCCGAGTCCGCGGGGGCGGGCGACATCATCGCCGTCGCCGGCATCCCCGACATCATGATCGGCGACACGCTCGCCGACGCCGACGACCCGCGTCCGCTGCCCCGGATCACCGTCGACGAGCCGGCGATCGCCATGACCATCGGCACCAACACCTCGCCCATGGTGGGCCGGGTCAAGGGATCGAAGGTCACCGCCCGCCTGGTGAAGGAGCGCTTGGACCGCGAGCTGATCGGCAACGTGTCGCTGCGGGTGCTGCCCACGCAGCGACCCGACACCTGGGAGGTGCAGGGACGCGGCGAGCTGGCGCTGGCTGTGCTCGTCGAGCAGATGCGCCGGGAAGGGTACGAGCTGACCGTGGGCAAGCCGCAGGTCGTGACGAAGACCATCGACGGGCGTCTGTGCGAACCGGTGGAGCGGCTGACCATCGACGCGCCCGAGGAGTACCTCGGCACGATCACGCAGCTGTTGGCCACCCGCAAGGGCCGCATGGAGCAACTCACCAACCACGGCACCGGCTGGATCCGGATGGAGTGGCTCGTCCCGGCCCGCGGGCTCATCGGGTTCCGCACCGAGTTCCTCACCGACACCCGCGGCACCGGGATCATGCACCACGTCTTCGAGTCGTACGAGCCGTGGTTCGGCGAGCTGCGCACGCGACCCACCGGTTCGCTCGTCGCCGACCGGGCGGGCGTCGCCACCGCCTACGCCATGCTGAACCTGCAGGAGCGCGGCACGCTGTTCATCGAGCCGGGCACCGAGGTTTACGAGGGCATGATTGTCGGCGAAAACTCGCGCGCCGATGACATGGACGTGAACATCACCAAGGAGAAGAAGCTCACCAACATCCGGTCGTCCACCGCCGAGGAGACGGAGAAGCTCATCCCACCCCGACGGCTGTCGCTGGAGCAGGCCCTCGAGTTCTGCCGCGACGACGAGTGTGTCGAGGTCACGCCGGATGCGATTCGGCTACGCAAGGTGACGCTTGACCAGGCCAGCCGGGCCCGGGAGGCGGCGCGCCGCAAGCACCAGGGCTGAGGGCAACTTCCCGACACTCGCACCCCGACCCAATGCGGCGCGGGTGAGGAGAGTTCGGTATAAGTTGCCTGACCGTTCGGCTGGTGTGCTCGCCGCGCGTGGCGGCGGCCCCTGAGACAGTCAAGGAGTCACATTGCCTACGTACGCTACTCTTTCGGACATTTTGCAGTCGGACGGGGCCTTGCAGCGCATCACCGAAGACTGCCGGGCACTCGTTGACCAGGAGGTCGCCGCGAAGTCGGGCGTCTCCGCGACGGTGCTCAAGGCCAGCTACAAGGTGGTGACGACCTTCGCTCCCGGTTACTACGAAACGATGATCTCCCGGATCGTCCCCAAGCTCATGGAGAAGCTGCAGCCGTACTGGACGCAGTTCAACGAGGCCGGCGGCGGCAACTTCGGTGAGTTCCTCGCCGCCCGCGGCTCCGAGGTGGCCGAGGCGATGCTCAGCGTCACCGACGCGATGGCCGAGCGGTCCAACCGGGGCGTCATCAAGAAGGCCTACGGCGCGGTCCGCGGCAGCGCCGCCGAGCACATCCAGGCCGCCCTTCCGTCCGTCGGCGCTCTGGTCGAGAAGTACGCCGCCTGATCGCTCGGTGTGTCAGGAAGGACGCCCTCCTGACGTTTTGTGCACAAGAAGGCGTCCTTCCTGACCCAAGGCGGGGCTCTCCTGACCCACGGCGGGCTTTCCTGACCCCGCCTCACTCGGCGAACGCCGCGGAGTCGGCGCTGGCGAGCGTCAGGGCCCGGCGGGCCGACGACACGTGGAACCGCATCGTGGCCTCCGCCGCGACCGCGTTGCGCACGAGCAGCGCCGAGAAGATCGCCTGGTGCTCCTCCAGCGAGCCGGTCCGCGGGTGCACGGTCTGCGCGTTGCGGAACTGCCGCATGACGAGCGGGTACGGCGTGATCTTGATGAACTTGATGAGCGTGGGCTGGCGCGACGCCTGAACAACCACCTCGTGGAAGCGGCGGTTGAGCTTCGAGTACCGCGCACCGTCCTGTTCGCTGGCCGCGACGCGCATGTCGGTCAGGATCTCTTCGAGGTGGCGCAGCTCGTCGTCGGTGATCCGCCCGGCCGCGAGCCCGGCGGCGGCGCCCTCGAGAATCTCCCGGGTCTGGAGGATCTCCAACGCCTCGTCCACGCTGAATGCCCGCACGCGGGCACCCTTGTTGTGCTCGACGACGATGTAGTCCTCCTGGTGCAGCCGCGTGAACACGGCTCGCAGGGTCGCGCGGGAGACACCCAGCCGCTCGGTCAGCTCGTTCTCCACCAACCGTTGATTGGGGTGAAACTCACCGTCACGAATCGCCGTGGCCAGAGCCTGGTACGCCTTGGCTACGGTGCTGTCGTCGGACGCGCGAGTCCCGTTCGGACCGCTCGGCTGTCTCACGACCGACACGTCCTTGCTCACCGCTGACCTCCGCAATCAGCCGCTGCGGCGCCGCGTCCCCGACGGAACGGTCCGCACCGATTGATGAACCATTGTGCATGACACGGCGTCGGACTGATCCCGCCGCCCGCGGCTGCCCTCCGGATTGTCGCGCCCGGAGGGCAGCCGTGGGACCGATCAGACCGTGCCCTTTTCGTTACCCGTCAAGGATCTCCGTCACCGGTTGAAGGTCGATGTCCACTCTGTCCGGTACTTCTCGAGGTCCTCGTCGGTCAGGGAGCTGGTGTCCAGCGGAATGAGGTTCAGGTCCGCCAGCACCGGCTGGTACTGCTGCTGCTCAGCCGTCAGCTCCACGCCCGGGTAGAACGACGGGATGCCCTCCAGCTGGGTGTACATCTCCTGGCCCCGCTTGCTGAGCAGGAAGTCCATGAACAGCTTCGCCAGAGCCTCGTTGCGGGTCCCGTTGACGATGGCGTAGGACTGGCCGGAGAGCACCGCCCCCTCCTTGGGGTGGAAGACCTTCAGCGGCACCTGGGTCTGGGCCACGGTCTGCGAGACCCGGAACCCGGCGGTGATGGCGAGGGCGATCTGTCCCTGCGCGACCTTCTGCGCCTCCTGCACGGAGCTACCCGTCGACGTCATGGGTTCGTTCGCGGCCCACGCCTCGAAAGTCGACAGGGGCATCACCGACCGGAGACCGACGTACCAGTACAGCGATCCCTCGTTCGCGGCCACGTTGGGCACGTCCCAACTGCCCCGCAGGTCCGGGTCGGCCAGGTCGGCCCAGCTCGTGATCTCCTTTGGGTAGATGGCCGGATTCACCACGACCGCGAACGAGTACGCGACCGGCGCGATCCAGCGACCGGGCTTCTGGGTCACATACTTACCCGAGTCGGCGTAGTGCACCGACTGGGGCGACTCGTAGTCGAGCAGCGCACCAGCGTTGTCCAGCTCGGCAAGCAGCCGCGGCGACGCCACGCCGAAGAAGTCGGTGTTGACCCGGCGCGCCACGACCTCCTGCTGCAGCCGCGAGCTCAGCTCGCCGGAGGTCAGGCGCTCGTAGGTGAGGCTGACGTTCGGCAGGTTGTACAGAGTCTTGAACTCGTTGAACATGGCGGTGGCCGAGTCGGGGGCCACGACCGAGTCGATCCAGGTAAGGCTCTGGTTCTGGGCCTCGGCGATGAGGCCCGCGACGCGGTTGCGCTCGGCCTCGTCAAGGCCCTCTAGGACCGGGGCGGTGATGCCATCGGTGTCGGTGTTCCCGGACGGCTCGTTCGATCCGCCACAGGCGGCGGTCAGGACGAGCAGCAGGGACGTACCGACTGCGAGGCTGAGGTGCCGGGATCTCCGGCCGAAACGATGGAGCTTCAACTAGGTCTCCTTCATGAACACTGGTTGGGCGGGTTACTGGGGACGAAAGGCGCGTTCTCGCGCCCTGCAGCGCTGCTAGCCGCGCTACCGTTCAGTGCTGTCGATGAAGGCCACGCCCCCGTCCAGCAACAGCTGGCGTACGTCCTTCGGTGTGCCGGCCCGGTAGGCCGCGCGTATGGCTTCCTCACGCTCCTCGCGCTCCCGCGCCCGGCGCGCGACCTCCGCTCCGTCCTCGGCCTTGACGATCACGACGCCATCGGCGTCGGCGACGACGAGATCCCCGGGACGGACGAGGACCCCGCCGCAGACCACGGGCACGTTCACCCAGCCGGGTGTGTGCTTGGTGCTCCCCGCGGCGCTCACCGTGCGGGCCCACACCGGAAAGCCCATGCGGCGGATCAGTTGGGAATCCCGGACTCCGGCATCGTTGACGAGGCCGGCGATCCCTCGCGCGGTGCAGAGGGTGGCCAGCAGCTCACCGAAGATGCCGTGCGATGACGGTGACAGGGTCGCCACCACCAACACATCTCCAGGTTGGCATTGTTCAATTGCTGCGTGCACCATCAGGTTGTCGCCCGCGTGGATGAGCGCGGTCACGGCCGGTCCGCAGATCCACGACTCCGGGTCGAGCGGGGACAGACCGTGCATGAGGCCGCGCCGGTGGTACGCCTCGTGCACGGTCGCGACGCCGAACGGCGACAGCGCCTGCACGACCGCGGCGTCCGGCCGGGGCACCCGGGTGTACACGGCCGGGGCGCCGGGGGCGGCCAGGGAGTGTTCAGCCGACATCGTGATCCTCTCCCGACGTCAAACCTTGCGGCAGATGGCGCGCGAGAAGGGGGAACGCGGCGAGCGCGTTACGCCAGAGCACGTCGGACAGGTCGGCCTCCGGGGCGGCGGCCCGCAGCATCGGCAGGTTGTCGTCGTAGGACCGACCCGTCTCCGGGTTGATCGCCTTGGCCGTCCCGAACATCTCGGCGGCGTACAGGATCCGCGAGCGGTCCAGCTTGGCGAGCATCATGGCGAGCGAGTCCTGGTCGTACACCGCCGTGTCGAGGTACAGCCGGGACAGCGCCTCGTCGAAGTCGTGGAGCCCGTCCAACCGGTGCAGCGAGCGGTGCCGGTTCAGGTTGAACACGATGCCACCGCCGCCGTGAGGCACGACTATCCGCAGTGTTGGGAAGTCATTGAATATTTGGCTTGAGCACAGCTCGACCGTGGCCGCGTAGTGCTGCGCGATGTAGTGCGAGCCGTTGAGGTGGAACGACGGGTTGCGGGTGGCGCTGGCGTGGATCATCACGGTGAAGTCGAGCGCCAGCACGGCCTCCCAGAGGGGATACCACCACCGGTCCCCGAGCGGCGGCGTGAACGGCGGCAGACCACCGGAGATGTCCGGGTTCACCAGGCAGCCCACGAAGCCCATGTCGGCGCACCGCCGCAGCTCGTCGAGCCAGTCGGCGGGTGTGGTGTCGGGTGACTGGGGCAGCTGGCACACCGGAACGAACCGTCCCGGGGCGAGGTCGGCCACCAGCCGGATCAGGTCGTTGTTGACCTCACTCCAGTACCGGCTGAGCCGGCCGTCCCCGATGTCGTGCCCCATGCCGGCGGCGCGCGGGCTCATGAGAACGACATCGATCCCCCGCTCGTCCATCTGGCGGAGCGGTTCCTGCAGGGATTGCGCCACGGCGTCCCGGTTGACCGCGAGCGGCTTCCGCTGGGGCCGGTTCAGGGACGACAGCTGCCGGCCCCGGTAGGCGTCCAGCTGGGGCGGCGCCATCGTGTAATGCCCGTGAACGTCGATAATCATGACTGCGGTGCTTCCGGTCGTCCGCTGAACCAGGCGGGGTGCGAACCCAGCACGTCCACGGTGGCGGCGATGACCTCGTCCACCGAGACGGATCGGGCCAGCAGGCCCTGCTCCTGTGCGTACCGGCTGGCGAGCTCCAGGGACGGGCGCATGGCGTCGAAACCGCACGGGGCGAAGTCCGGGTTCGATGTGGGCCGTGGGGCCGGCTTCGCCGCCAACATCACCTGGAACGCCTCGTGCACCCGCTCGGGATGCTTGCGCGCGTACTCTCGGCTCACCACGACCACGTGGTTGATCGGCACGGCGCCGGTCCGGGCGTACCAGGCCGCGGCCGCCCGGGGCGGGTCGTCGATGAGGCAGGTGACCCGCGGGTCGTCGGGCAGCTCGTTTCCCAGAATCGCGGCGTCCACCGCGCCGGACTGGAAGTCATCGACGAGCTTTGCCCCCTCCGGCGCCCGGGCCACGAAGTCGGGATCCTCCACTCCGGACACGTGCGAGCCCTCGTACACCCGCCAGCGAATCGTGCGCAGGTCGATGCCGTGGTCATCGCTGATCAGTGCCCGCACCCAGACGCCCGTGGTCTGGCTCCAGGAGCGCACGCCCACGGTCCGGCCGGGTAGGTCGGCGGGCGAGCCCACCGCCCCCGAGATGCTCACCAGGCAGTGGTGCTGAAATCGGGCCAGCGCGGTCACCGGCAGCAGGACGACCGGCCGGCCGGCGGCAAAGGCCTGCAGGAAGGTCACGATCGCCAGCTCGCTCAGGTCGTACGCCTGCGCGTTCACCATCGGCGCGAACGCGCGATGGGTCGGGCGTACGTCCACCAGTTCCGGCGACGTCCCGTCGGCGAACGTGTGGTCGCGCAGGCGTTGGGCGAGGCTCTGGGCGCCGAGAACGATCCGCATCATTGTGCTCCTTAGCCCGTCGTCATGCCCGCGGCGAGGCCGGCTCGAGTCGGACGCCGGACGCGTCCCAGCGGCGCTGCTGCGGGTCGACCACCCGTGCGTGCAGATCGCCAATGTGCTCTATCGACATCTCTACCGAGTCGCCGTCCTGGAGCGGCCCCATGCCGATGTGGTAGGTGCCCGTGGCGATCACGTCGCCCGGGACGAGGCCGCCGACGTGCGAGGCGACCTCGATGAGGCGGTCGATCCGGTTGGCCATCTGGCCGGTGCTGAAGTCCTGACGAAGCTCACCGTTGACGCGGAGCCGCACCCGCAGCTGGTGCGGGTCGCCGATCTCGTCCGCGGTCACCAACACGGGTCCCATGGGACCGAAGGTGCGGAAGGACTTCTTGTAGTAGTACGTGCTGCCCAGATCGCGCGCCGAGACATCGAGGAATCCGGTGTAGCCGAAGACGTGGGACAGCGCCCGGTCCGCCGGGATGTCCGTTCCGGCCGTGCCGATGACGACGGCGAGCTCCGGCTCGTGGTGGAAGACGCGGGCCGCGTCCGGCGGGAGGTGGATCGTCGCGCCGGAGCCGACGAGGCTGAGCGGCGACTTCAGGAAGAAGTCCGCCTCGACCCCCTGCCGGTCGTCCGCGTAGTTCTTCACCGCGCAGAGCAGTTGCGTCGGCCTCGGCACGGGCGGTCGGAGGGTCACCTCGGCGAGCGGCCGGCGTCCGGACCCGTCCGCCGCCAGCGCCGTCAACCCGTCCCGAATGCGCTCATAGCTGTCGATGAGTTCGAGCAACCGACCCTGCGGGTCGGTACCGGGGACGAGCGACGGGGGGATGGGCACGACCTCGGCCCCGGTCACGAGGCCGAACTCATCGTTGTCAAAGAACGCGAATTTCATCGATAGTCCTTAGGAAGCCGTGGCCTGGTCGCGGTTCCAGGCAGCGGATGGGGGCCATACCTCGGGGTTGACCAGACCGACGGGCCGGGTCCCGTCGAGGCAGGTGAGGATGCGCTCGGCGATCTCCCGGGCGCGCACCTCGTCAGACTCACGGGTGACTCCCGCGATGTGCGGGGTGAGGATGACATTGTCGAGGCCGAGCAGCGGTGAATTGGCCGGCAGCGGTTCCTCGGTGAAGACGTCGAGCGCGGCCCCACCGAGCTGGCCGGTGCGAAGGGCCTCGATCAGGGCCGGTTCGTCGACGACCTCCCCGCGCGAGCAGTTGACCAACAACGCGTCGGCGCCCAGCGCGGCGATGACCTCACGGTTGATGAGGTGGCGGGTCGCGGGGACCAGCGGGACGTGGACGAGCAGCACGTCGGACTGCCGGGCGACCGTCAGCAGGTCGGAGCCGAGCTCCACGCCGAGCCGCTGCGCGTCATCGGCCGTGACGTACGGGTCGTACCCGACGATCCGGCGCGGCCGGATGATCGCCAGCTTCTCGGCGACCTTCCGTCCAATGTGGCCGAGGCCGACGATGCCGACCGTGGCGTTGGTCAGGTCCGTACCGATGGCCTGGCCCACCGTCGCGTACCGGGCCCGGACCTCGCTCCACGGTTGACCCGACCGCAGCGCCCGGTCGGCGGCGACGATGCGGCGGCTGAAGGCGAGCACGACCCCGACGGCGAAGCTCGCCACGCTGTCGGCGGCGGCGCCGGTGTTGGCGATGACCGGGATGCCGCGCCGCGTGGCCGCCGACACATCGATCCACTCGTACCCCGCGGTCGGCGCGGCGATCACCCTGACCTTGGGCGCGGCGTCGAGCAGGTCATCGTCGATCACCGCGCCCTTGGTCGCAATCACGATCGTGGCGTCCCGGGCCGCGGCCCGGAGCGTGGCGGCGGAGATGTCCTCGGCGTAGACGACCGGTCCGAGGGAGCTGAGCATCCGCTCCGTGGTGGCGAGGTACGGCAACCTCTTTGTGATCAACGTAGTCATGTCACTCCTTGCCGGCCGGGGCCAGTTCGCCGACGACGACCTCGGACCCGGTCTGCAGCGACCGCTCGACCGCGACCGCGACGTGGACGCCGTTCAGGCCGTCCACCCCATCGGCGCTTGGGCGATAGCCGAGTCGTACGGCCCGGTCGAATGCCTCGATCTGCTCGCGGTAGACGTCGTGCTCCACAACCTCGACGGTTGTCGTGCTGTCCGCCAGGTGCATCTCCATCCGGCCGCCACCACGGTTGCCGACCGACCCGGTCAGGCGCACGACGCCTTTCGTTCCGGTGACGGTGACGGCGTTGAGCGCGTGGGGCATCCGGCCGGCCGACAGGCTGACCAGGGCGCCGCCACCGAGCTGGCCGACCACCGTCTGGACAATGTGCTCACCGCCGTCGCCGGTGGCGTGCCGGTGCTGGGTCGCGTAGAGGCGGACCAGCGCGTCGGCGACCAGCCAGCCGGCCAGGTCGGCGGCGTGGGTGCCGGTGCCGGCGAACTGCCCGCCGCCGACCCGGCTCGGGTCGCGCCGCCACACCGGGAGGGGCGCCGCCGGGGCCGTCCCCGTGCGGTGCACGTACTGGACCTCGACGCTGAGCACCTCGCCGATTGATCCGGCCGCAATCGCTTCGCGGGCGCGCGCGTGGACGCGGTTGTGGCGCAGGTGGTACCCGACCCCGAGCGGGACCCCGTGGGACCGGCAGGCCTCGACCATGCGGGCGGCCGATTCCGGCGTGTGCGCCAGCGGCTTCTCGCACAGCACGGCGCGCCCGCGCTCCGCGCACAGCCGGACGTGGGCCTCGTGCAGGTCGTTGGGCGAGCACACGAACACGTGGGTCACCGACGCGTCGTCGAGCATCCGCTCGAGGCTGGCGTACGCCGCGGCGACGCGATGGCGGCGCGCGAACGCCTCGGTCCGGGTCGCGTCCGTACCGCAGACGGCGGCCAGGTACGCCCCGGTCGCGGACTGGATGGCCGGCGCGACGTACTGGTCGGCGTGCCGACCCGTCCCGACCAGCCCCCAGCCCACGCGGCCCTCGGATCGTTGCGACATGCTCAGTCCAATGTGTACGGGTAGGTGGAGTAGAGGTCGATACCTGTCTCGGTGATGACGATCTCGTCCTCGAGGTGGACACCGCCGACCCCGTCCACGCCCAGGGGCGGCGTGGTGATGGAGAACGTCATTCCGGGCTGGAGCTCGTAATTGTCCGTGGCCCGCAGGTGCGGCCCCTCGAACGCGGCGATGCCGATGCCGTGGCCGAGCGTGCGCCGGCCCAGCTTGCGGCACAGCTCGGAGGGGTTGGCACCGGGCCCGAGCGCGTTCAGCGCCTCGAACTGGAGGTCCACCGCCCGCTTGAGCAGATCGAGTTGGGCCGGGGTCGGCTTGCCCCCGCAGACGAAGGCGCGGCAGAAGTCACCGAAGTAGCCGTTGAAGCAGCCACCGAAGTCCATGTTCACGATGTCGCCGTGCTGGACGATGCGGTCGCTGTGGAAGCGCCGGTACGGATGCGTGCCCGGGCCGGAGTTGACCACCTCGGAGCACTGGGTCGTCTCGGTCCCGAGCTCCCACATCTTGCGGAAGCACTCCCCGACGAGTTCACACTCCCGGATTCCGGGCCGGAGCAGCTCCTTCGCCGCCTGCATGCCCGCCTCGGAGATCGCGTACGCCAGCTTCATGCACTTGATCTCCTCTTCAGTCTTGATCTGCCGGGCGGAGATCATGAGTTCTTGGCCGTTGACGAAGGTGGCCCGGGGCAGGCGCTCCCGGAAGACGTCGAACATGGCCGGGGACCAGATGTCCACCGCGATGCGGGCGGTCTCGATCGCGGAGCCGAAGTACTCGTACAGGTCGTTGACGAAGCTCTCGACGTCGCGCTGGATGTCCATCTGGTACGGCGTGTGGAAGCGGTCGGCCGGAATCCAGTCCAATGTGGTCGACGCGAACTCCGGATCGATGATCCATACGGCCGGGTCTGCGTTGGCCGCGAGCGTCACCAACGGCCCTCCGCCGAGCTGGAGTGTCGGCCAGTACAGCCGCTTGATTCCGGTGCTGTAGCGGGCGTTCTCGGCCCGCAGCTGGATGAGGTAGTCGACCTCGAACCGGGCCATCGCCTCCTTGGTGCGGGCCAGTCGCTGGGTCCGCAGGCGCTCCATGTTGACGCGCGGTTCCCAGTCCACCTGCATCGGCCCGAAGGTAGCGGCGGACCGGGACACAGAGTCATCGAGCACTTTCTTCTCCTTGCTGAACGGTGGCCTCACCAGGTGGGTGGGGTCGGGTCGTCAGGTGGGTCAGGTTGTCGGGTGAGGTCGGGTCGTCAGATGGTCGGGTCGTCACCGGGGGTCAGGTCGTACGTTTAGGTCGGTCGTCCGGTGGGGTCAGCTCGTCAGGCAGACCGAGTAGGCCAGCGGGCAGGAGACCAGCACCCGATCGCCGACGGCCATGGGGAGGTCGCGCAGCGCGAAGCCGCGGACGGCAAGCCCGTCAATATCGACCACGTACTCGGTCATGACCGCGCCGAGCCGGACGTCGACCAGGGTCGCCCCGACCGCGCCGTCCGGGACGCCGGGGTCGCTCGGCCGGTGCAGTTGCAGGTGGCCGGGCCGCCACAGCACGGTGACCTGGTCGCCGGCGCGCACCGGCGCAACGCTCCGGGCGGGCACGTGGACGGAACCGCCGCCCGTGCGGAGGGCGACGGTCACGGTCGACGACGCCGACAACGCATCGACGACCGTGCCATCGAGGAGATTGGACGGGCCGAGCAGCGACGCGACGAACCGGGAGTTGGGATTCTGCAGCAGCTCCTCCGGGGAGCCCGACTGGACCGCCAGGCCGTCCCGCATGACCACGATGCGGTTGGACAGCGTCATGGCCTCTTCCTGGTCGTGCGTCACGTACACCGAGGTGATGCCCAGTTCCCGCTGCAGTCGCCGGATGTCCCGCCGGGTCGACTCGCGCCGCTCGGCGTCGAGGTTGCTCAACGGCTCGTCGAGCAGCAACAGCTCGGGCTCGTAGACCAGCGCCCGGGCCAGGGCGACCCGCTGCTGCTGGCCGCCGGAGAGCTGCGCCGGAGTCCGGTCGAGCAGGTCACCGAGACCGACGAGCTCGAGCATCCCGGTTACCTTCGCGCGAATGGTCGCGGCCGGCGTCTTCCGCGACCGCAACGGAAACGCGACGTTCTCGAAGACCGTCATATGCGGCCACAGGGCGAACGACTGGAAGACCATGCCAACGTTGCGGTTCTCCGGCGCCAGATGGATACCCCGGTCGATGTCGGTGACGATGTGGTCGCCGACCCGAACGCTGCCGCTTTCGGGAACCTCGATCCCGGCCAGGCACCGCAGGGTCGTCGTCTTGCCGCACCCCGACGGTCCGAGCAGGGTGACGAGCTCTCCCTTCTCGGCCGTGAAGCTCACCTCACGGACCCCGCCCACGCCGCGGAATTGACGGCTGAGCTTGGTGACCGCCAGGAACGGTGCCGACCCCGGCTCGCCCGACACGACGTCGGTCGACGGTGCGGTGCCACCGGTCGCGATGGCGCGATTCGATCGGTACATTGCTATACCTCCAGGGCACGCGTGCGGTTGCGGACACCGCCCGCGGTGGCGAGCCAGAGCAGGCAGGCGGCGAGAAGCAGGATGGAGACCTGCATCAGCGTGAAGGCGGCCACGACGCCGGGCGGGGCGAACGCCACGTTGTTGAGCAACTCCACGGCCAGCGTCCGGGTACTGCTGCTGCTGAGCATCGCGGACATCGGCACCTCGCGCATGAACGCGAGGAACAGCAGCAACCAGCCGCCGATCAGGCCGGGGCGCAGCAGCGGCAGCAGGACCCGCCGGACGTAGCGCAGCCAGCGCGCCCCACCGACCCGCGCCGCCTCCTCCAGTTCGGGGTGGATCGCGGCGAACGACGCGGCCACGTTGCGCTGACCCAGGGGAAAATCGCGGATGACGTAACCGATGCCGATGATGACCAGCGTCGCGAACAGCCACGTGTGGATGAACAGGGCGAGCAGCCCCACGGCCAGAACGAGGCCGGGCACCGCGACCGGGAAGGTCAGCACCGCCTCGAAGAGGCGTCGACCCGGCACCCGGGTGCGTTCGATGGCGTAGACGGCGACGACACTGAGCAGGATGCCCACGCTGGCGCAGATCGTGGCGAGCACCAGGCTGTTCAGCAGAGCCGACGGAACATTGGAGCCATGGGCGAACAGCGCGCGGAAGTTCGCCAGCGTCAACTCGTCGAGTCGGACGTCCCCGGTCCAGCGCGCGGACAGCGCCACGAGGGCCAGCACGGCCAGCGGGAGCACGGCTGAGACGAACACGTACCCGAGCACCAGCAGGAACACCGGCCACCGAGCCCGCCCGAGCCGGACCAGGTCCTGCTCGCCCCCGCTGCGACCGGTGACCGTGAAGAACGACCGCCGGCGCAACGTCCACCGCTGCAGCCACAGGCACAGGGCGGTGATGCACATCAGGAGCACGCCGACCACGGCGCCGACGCCGTACTTCGGGGGGAATATCTGCACCGAGTCGTAGATCCGGGTCGACAGGGTCTGGATCCCTTGCGGGTAGCCCAACAGCAGCGGGACGGACAGGTCCTCGATCGCGAACACGAACGCGAGCAGCGCGGCCGACAGCACGGCCGGGGCGGCCAGCGGCACCGTGACCCGCAGCATCGTGCGCATCGTGCTCGCCCCGCAAACCCGCGCCGCCGTCTCCAGCGACGAGTCCATCTGTCGCAGGCTCGAGGTCGACAGGACGACCACGAACGGCACCAGGAACAGCCCGAGCACGAAAATGATGCCGGCGTATGAGTGAATATTGATCAGCGGCTCCTGCGTCAGGCCGATCGTGATCAGAGCCTTGTTGAGCAGGCCCATCCGCGGGTCACCGAGATAGGTCCAGGCGACCGATCCGATCAATGGCGACAGGAAGAACGGCATGATGCTCAGCGCCTCCAGGCCACGCCGGAACGGGACGTCGGTGCGCGCGACGAGCCAGGCCAACGTGACGCCGACCACCGTGGCGATGATGGTGCTGCCGAACGCGATGATCAGGCTCGCCCGGGCCGAAGCGAGGATGTCCGACTCCAGCAGTCGCCGGTAGTTGGCCAGCGACCAGGTGTCGGTCAACAGCGTCTGCGGAATCCGGAAGCTCTGCATCACCACGCCGGCCAGCGGCGCCGCGATCGCCAGGCAGAGCCCCAGCAGGAGAGCCACCGGCACCGCGTGGCGCCGCAGGTCGATCGACAGGTGGCGCCAACGAGCGTTGCGGCGCGCGGGGGTGGAGGGTGTGGGAGCGACTGGGCGCTCTTCTCGGGCGAGGGCTCCCGTGATCATGGCCTGGATTCTCAGCCGATTGGTTCCGGCATGTCAAGGCTATCGGCAGTCAATCCTTGCAGACAATCCACTCTTTGCGCCCGTTTTGTGCCGTCTTGCGGCGCACTGTGGCGGGCGTGTCAGCCAATAATGTCTGCTACCTGTTGACTCCCGACGCCCCGGACCGGCATGATCGGTTCACCGACTCAAGGCAGGGATGTACTTCAATACAGCAAGGGCGGTCATTGAGCGTGCCTGAGTTAACTATCGCAATTGGTCGTTATCGCCATGCGACGGCCCTTCTCCACGGCGCACCCACCGTGGCCGGATTCACCCTGCGCCCCGTGCACGTCGAGCCCATCATCGCCGCGTACCGCCGGATGGTGCGCGACCTCGAGTTCGATGTGGCCGAGCTGGCGCCGACGACGTACCTCATGGCCCGCGAGGCTGGCATCCCTATCGTCGCGATCCCGGTCTTCCTGAATCGCCGATTCCACCACGATGACCTGCGCTGCCATCCGCGTTCGGGCATCCGCGTGCCGACGGACCTGGCGGGCAAACGCGTGGGCGTGCGCGCGTACTCGGTGACGACCGGGGTGTGGGTCCGCGGGTTGCTGGCCGAGGACTTCGGGGTCGACCTCGACCGGATCACGTGGGTCACCGACGACGAGGAGCATGTCCCCGGCTACACGCCACCGGCGAACGTCGTGCCCGTGGCGGACGGCGAGAGTCTGGTCAGCGCGTTTCGCGCCGGGCACCTCGCGGCCGCCCTCGGCGGCAACGCTGGCACCGGCCGGGCTGGCAAGCCGCGGGAGGGCTGGACCACGGTCGAGGCCGCCGAACCGGCAACCCCCGAGGAGCAGCCGTATCCGCTGTTCGCCGCCCCCGACGTGCTGGCGCGGGACTGGTTCGAGCGAACGGGGATCTACCCCCTGCACAGCGTGATCGTCCTGCGCGAGGAGTTGGTCAAGACCGAGCCCGACCTGCCGACCCGGCTGTACGCGGCCTTCGCATCGGCCAAGGCGGAGGCCGCGGCGTTGCCGGAGGACGCCACGTCCCGGCGACTGGCCAGCCAGGCGGCGGTCGTGGGCGGAGACGGCCTGCCGTACGGCCTGGACGCGAACCGCCCGTCCATCGAGGCGCTGGCGCGGTTCGCCCGCAGCCAGCACCTGCTGTCGGCGCCGTCCGGCCGTATCGAGGACCTCTTCGCGCCCGGCGACTATCCACTGTGCTGAGAGAGTGACCACCATGTCGATAATTGACATACATCCACATGTCATCGCGGCGGACACCGCCCGGTACCCCCTCGCCCCGCTGGGTGGGACCGTCTCGGGCTGGGCGGCGAGCCGTCCGGTGACCACCGAGCAGCTCCTGGCGCTGATGGACGCAAACGGTGTCGACAAGGCCGTGCTCGTGCAGGCGTCCACCGCCTACGGCTACGACAACAGCTACGTCGCCGACAGCAGCGCGGCCCACCCAGACCGCCTGCTCGCCGTCGGCTGTTTCGACCCGCTCGCCGCCGATGCCCCGGACCGACTGGCGTACTGGGTCCAGGAGCGAGGTCTGGTCGGCGCCCGGCTGTTCACGACCGGCAGCACGATGCCGGACCAGGCCGACTGGTTGTGCAGCCCGACGACCTTCCCGTTCTGGAAAGCGGCGGCCGAGCTGAACGTCCCCGTCTGCGTGCAGATGCGCCTGCCGGCCGCCGACGACCTGCGCACCGTGCTGGAGCGGTTCCCGGACACCCGGGTCGTGCTCGACCACATGGCGTACCCGCCAATCGAGGACGGGCAGGAGGCCGAGGCGGCACAGACGCTGTGTTCGCTCGCGGGCTATCCGAACCTCTTCCTGAAGCTCACGATCCGCAACACGTCGCTGCTGGCGAAGGTGGCCGCGCCCGAGCAGTTCCTCGAGCCGCTGCTCGCCGCGTTCGGCTCGTCCCGTATCGCCTGGGGCTCCAACTTCCCGGCCGCTACCGAACCCCTCGACGAGCTCATCGCCACCGCCCGGACCGTGCTCTCCCGCCTGGCGGCCGAGGCGAGCGCGGACATCATGCACGGCACGGCGGTCCGGCTGTATCCCCGCCTCGCGAGCACAATCGCCGGATAGCGCGACCCCCTGGGTTGTCAGGAAGGACGCCCTCCTCCCGGCTGGTGCACAACCGGGCGTCCTTCCTGACCCGATCCCCGACCCGACGCCACGAAGATCGCGCCGTCAGGCCTTCCAGATGCGAATCGCCCCGTCTCCATGACCAGAGGCGAGGGTCCGGCCGTCGGGCGAGTACGCCAGGTCGTAGATCCCGGCGGCCCGCT
>JADGGF010000558.1 GCA_019690055.1 Micromonosporaceae bacterium | reverse complement strand
CGGCCCGCGCTGCCCGGTGCCGGTGCTGGCCCACCGCAGCGCGGGCGTGCCGGGCTGGGTCGGGGCCGCCGACGCGGTGATCGCCGTCTCGGCCTCCGGTCGCAGCCCCGAGGCGCTCGCCGCCGCCGAGGCGGCCGCGCGGCGCGGGGCCCGGCTGGTCGCGATCGGCCCACCCGGCTCCGAACTGCAGTCGGTGGCCGAGCGGGCCCGGGCGCCGTTCGTCGCCGTGCCGCGACGCGCGCCGGCCCGGGCCAGCCTGTGGGCGCTGACCGTGCCGGTCCTGCTCGCCGCCCGGGCGCTGGGCCTGGTCCGCATCGCCGAGGCCGACCTCGCCGAGACGGCGGCCCGGCTGGACGACGATGCGGAGCGCTGCCGCCCCAGCGCCGACGCCTTCGTCAACCCGGCCAAGGCGCTCGCCCTTGACCTGGCGAACTCGATCCCGATCGTGTGGGGATCGTCGCCCCTGGCCACCGTCGCCGCCCGGCGGGTCGGCGACATGCTCTCGGCCAACGCCCGCTACCCGGTGGTCACCGGGTCCCTCGGCGAAGCCGGCCGGGGGCGGGTCGGACTGCTCGACGGCGTCTACGGCGGCCTGGCCGAGTCCGAACGGGACATCTTCGCCGACCCGGGCGCGGGGCCCGAGCCCACGCGGCTGCGCGTGGTGCTGCTGCGCGACGGCGGCCTGGCCGACGAGACCGCCGAGACCGGCGAACCGTCTATTGTGGAGCAACGGCGGGCCGACGCGGTGGTCGAGCTGGCCGCCCGCCGGGGTGTCCGCTGTGGAGTGATCAAGGCGGAGGGTGCCTCGGCCCTGGAGCGACTCGCCTCGCTCATCGCCGTGCCCGACTTCGCGTCCGTCTACCTCGCGCTGGCCCACGGGCTGGATCCGACCGCGGTTCCGGCCGTCGACGAGATGAAGGAGTTCACCCGCCGATGAGCGCGGCCTCTGGGACCAAGGCGATCATCGCGGCGCTCGGCGCCAACCTCGGCATCGCGGCCACCAAGTTCGGCGCCTTCGTCCTGACCGGTTCGTCGGCCATGCTGGCCGAGTCGATCCACTCGGTCGCCGACTCGGGCAACCAGGCGCTGCTGCTCATCGGGGGCAAGCGGGCGCGCCGCGCGGCGACCAAGCAGCACCCGTTCGGGTACGGCCGCGAGAGGTACTTCTACGCCTTCATCGTCTCCATCCTGCTCTTCAGCGTCGGTGGCCTCTTCGCGCTCTACGAGGGCATCCACAAGGTGCAGGAGCGCCACTCGATCGAAAAATGGCAATGGGTACCGATCACGGTGCTGCTGATCGCGACCATCCTCGAGTCGTTCTCGTTCCGCACCGCGATCCACGAGAGCAACCCGATCCGCGGCAAGGCCACGTGGGCCCAGTTCGTCCGCCACTCCCGAGTGCCGGAGTTGCCGGTCGTCCTGCTCGAGGACTTCGCCGCCCTCGTGGGCCTCGTTCTGGCCCTCCTCGGCGTCGTGCTGACCCTCATCACCGGCGACGGGATCTACGACGGCATCGCCACGGTCGGCATCGGCCTGCTGCTGGTCGCGGTCGCCGTACTGCTCGCGATCGAGACCAAGAGCCTGCTCATCGGCGAGTCGGCGACCGACGAGCACCTGCGGGCGATCGAGGCCGCGCTGGTCGACGGGAGCACCATCGACCGCATCATCCACATGAAGACGCTGCACCTGGGGCCGGAGGAGCTGCTGGTGGCGGTCAAGGTCGGCGTGCCGAAGAACGCCACCGCCGCCGACATCGCCGCCGCGATCGACGGGGCCGAGCAGCGCGTACGCTCCGCCGTCCCGATCGCTCGGGTGATTTACATCGAGCCCGACATCTTCCGCCCCGCGCCCCAGAGTGAGCCGACCGACCGGAGCATCCCCGCCAGCCGACCATCATGATCGAGCTCGATGGCCCGATCCGACCCTACGCCTGGGGCTCGCGCACCTTCCTGGCGGAGCTGCAGGGCCGCGACGCTCCCGCGCCGACGCCCGAGGCGGAGCTGTGGCTGGGCGCCCACCCCGACGCCCCGGCCCACGCGAACGGCACGCCGCTGACCGACGTCATCGCCACCGATCCCCGCGGCGTGCTCGGCGACGCGGTGGTCGCCCGCTTCGGCGAGCGCCTTCCGTACCTGCTCAAGCTCCTCGCCGCCGATGCACCGCTGTCGATCCAGGTGCACCCCGACGCCGAGCAGGCCCGGGAGGGGTTCGCTCGCCAAGGTTCCGAGGGCCAGGGGCCCGAAGCCGTACGCACCTACGCCGACCCGTACCCGAAACCGGAACTGCTCGTCGCGATCACCCCGTTCGAGGCGCTGTGCGGGTTCCGCCACCCCGACCATACGGCCGACCACCTGGCCGGCCTGGGTGTGTCGGCGCTGGATCCGGTGGTGGCGGCCCTGCGCGACCGGTCGGCCCCGATCGCGGCGCGTCTGCGCAGCGCGCTGACCCGGCTGCTCGAATGGCCGCCGGAGGAGCGGGCCGCCCTCGTGGACGGGGTGGTCGCGGCCGGGGAGCCCCTGGCCGTACGGCTCGCGCAGCAGTATCCGAACGACGTCGGCGTGGTCGTGGCGCTGCTGCTCAACCACGTCCGGCTGCGCCCGGGCGAGGCGATCTTCATGCCGGCTGGCAACGTCCACGCCTACCTGGGCGGGGCCGGGGTGGAGATCATGGGGGCCAGCGACAACGTGCTCCGGGCCGGCCTCACGGCCAAGCACGTGGACCCGGTCGAGCTCATGCGGATCGTCCGGTACGAGGTGCTCGCCGATCCCACGTTTCCCGGCACGCCGCTGGGCCCCGGCCTGACCTCGTGGGCACCGCCGGTGAGCGAGTTCCGGCTCGTGCGCGCGGTACCGGAGCCGGCGGACGCGCTCACGCTCCCCGGCGGCGGCCCGCGGATCGTGACCTGCGTGCGGGGCCGGGCGCGGCTGCGGTCGGGGTCGAGCGAACGGGAGCTGCCGGCCGGCCGGGCCGTGTTCGTGGCCGCGGCCGAGCCCCCGGTCGAGGTGAGCGGCGAGACCGAGGTCTACCAGGCATCACCCGGTAGGTAAGGCTCGCTGGACGGGCCGGAAAGGCACTCCGTTCCCGCCACCCCCAC
>JADGGF010000557.1 GCA_019690055.1 Micromonosporaceae bacterium | reverse complement strand
CGACATCGCCGAAGCCCGCCTCACGCGCCGGTTGGTCGCCGTCACCCGAGACACCCCACCACCACCCGGCCTCACCGCCCTGCTGGCCGCGGTGAAGCACCACGAGCGCGAGATCAGCGCCCGCGCCGACGGGCGGCGACGGGCCGATCGGTGAGCGTGGGGCGAGTGCGGACGCGGACGGCCGGTCTACCGATCAAGCGCGGCCGGGGCCCTGTATGGTCACGCGCGGCCGTAGACAGTCTAATGTGGACAAAAGGTCGACGATCACGAACGACCGTACGCCGGGGACGTCAGGTGTATTGCCGGGCGCGTGCCCGGCCGACGGCGATGGCCGCGCCGATGGCGGCGCCGATGTGCCCGAGGATCGCGACGTACACGCCGTTGAACAGAACGACGTCGACCACCAGGCCGATGAGGCCCAGGGCCGCGAAGCCGGCCCACGCGCCGATCAGGCCCCACAGCAGGGCCGGCACCGCCGGCTTGCGCAGGGCGATCGCGATGGCCGCGATGGCCAGGCCGATCAACGTGACGGACAGTCCGGCATCAACATCGTTTCCTCCTCACGGTGGCTCGCCTGCCACTGTGCCGCCGTCGTCTGGCCGTGACATCCGGGTTCTTGCGGAGTCGTCCCTGATATCGCCTCAGGGTCGCTCGCCGAGTTCCGCATCAGCGGACGGCGTCGAAGGGCTGGAGGTGGCGCAGCTTGTCCGGGTTGAGGACGCTGTACAGTCCGGCGATGCCGGCTCCGGACACCGCGATGCTCATCACGGCGGCGGTGGCGCCGTTCCGGTCGCGGACCCGCAGGCCCGGTTGGCCGTTGACCGGCACGGCCTCCACCTCGAGACCCGCGGCGTGAGCCTGGCGGAACAGGCCGAGCAGGAACCGGGCCACCCGCTGCCGCCCAGTGGCCGGGACGGCCAGCGACGCGACCTTGCCGCCGCCATCGCCGGTGAATGTGACGTCCTCGGCCAGCAGCTTCTCGAGCGCGGCAAGGTCACCGGTCCGGCACGCGTCCAGGAAAGCGCTGACCAGTTCGTCGTGGCGCTGCGGAGCCGCCTCGAACCGGGACCGCGGCTCGTGCACGCGCGTCCTGGCCCGGGCCAGGATCTGCCGGCAGTTCTCCACCGATCTCCCGACGATCTCCGCGATCCGCGGGTAGTCGTACTCGAACACCTCACGGAGCAGCAGCACGGCTCGCTCCACAGGGGACAGACGCTCCAGCATGACCAGCAGGGCGGTCGAGAGCCGCTGGGCCGCCGCCACATGCTCCGCCGGGTCGTGGGCCGGATCGGCGGTGACCAACGGCTCGGGCAGCCACGACCCGACGTACATCTCGCGCCGCCGGCGCGCCGACCGCAGCTCATCGATGGCCAGGCGGGTCGCCATGGTGACTGCGTACGCAGCGGGTGACTCCACCGGGGTCGTGGTGCGGTGCAGGCGGAGCAGGGCCTCCTGGGTGACGTCCTCGGCTTCGGCCACGCTGCCGAGCATCCCGTACGCCACCGAGAAGATCAGCGGGCGCAGCTCTGCGTGCATGGTTGTGAGGTCAGTCACCCATCGATTCAACCACGGCCTGTCACAGCGGAGAGGCCTGCTCCGTCGTAGGCGCGGGACTCACGAAAGGGGACTGCCATGAGGGTCTTTGTCGCCGGGGCGACCGGAGCGATCGGGCAGCGGCTGGTGCCGGCGCTCGTCGCGCGGGGTCACACGGTCGCCGGCACGACGCGCAGCGCCGCGAAGGCGGGTCGGCTGGAGGGCGCGGGCGCCCGAGCCGTGGGGCTTGATGCGCTCGACGCCGCGGCCGTCCACGCTGCCGTGGAGGAGTTCAAGCCCGACGTGATCGTGCACCAGCTGACCGCCATCGCCCCGGACGCCACGCTGCGGCGGATCGATCGAGACTTCGCTGAGACGAACCGCCTGCGTACGCGCGGCACCGATATTCTCTTGGCTGCGGCCCGGGCCTTCGGAGTGCCGCGGTTCGTGGCGCAGAGCTTCGCCGGGTGGCCGTTCGCGGCGACCGGTGGGCCGGTCAAGACCGAGGCCGATCCGCTCGAGCCGAATCCGCCGGCCAGTGCCCGCGAGACGTTGTCGGCGATCCGGCACGTCGAGGACGCGGTCGCCATGGCACCGATGGACGGGTTGGTCCTGCGGTACGGCGCGTTCTACGGTCCGGGCACCAGCCTTGGCCGAGGTGGCGCGATCCTCGAGCTGGCGCAGCGTAGGCAGATGCCGGTCGTCGGGGGAGGGGGCGGCATCTGGTCATTCATCCACATTGATGACGCTGCGGCCCTGACCGTGCTCGCCGTGGAGGGCGGCGCGCCCGGCCTCTACCAAGTGGTCGACGACGATCCCGCACCCGTGCGGGAGTGGGTGCCGTACCTGGCGAAAGCGGTGGGCGCCCCGGAGCCGCGCCACCTGCCGGCTTGGCTGGTGCGACCGATGCTCGGCGAGTACCTCATCCGGTCCATGACGCGCATCCGAGGCGCGTCCAACGCCAAGGCCAAGGCGGAGTGGGACTGGCAGCTGCGTTACCCCAGCTGGCGCGAGGGATTCCGGCATGGCCTGGGATGATGCGTTTCTATAGCCTCCAGGATCCCGGTGCTCCTGCGGTCGGGTGAGCGGCCGGTCACCGAGTTGGCCCGCGAGCTCGGGATGACCCAGCCGGGGGCGTCCAAGCATCTTCGGGTGCTCCGGGAGGTCGGGCTGGTGCGGGACCGCAGGGCGGGCAAGCAGCGCCTGTACTCCCTTGACGCCCGCGGGCTGCGGCCGGTCCACGAGTGGACCGGCGGGTTCGAGAAGTTCTGGAACGAGAGCTTCGACCGGCTGGACGCGTACGTGCAGCACCTCAAGCAGGCCCGGCAGAAGGAGTAGCTGATGAGTATTGCGAGACAAACAACGCCGGCGCAGTCCGCGACGGCGGCGGCGTACGTCACCGAGACGATGCGGCCGGGGGCTGAGGGCTGATAGCCGGCGGAAATCACCGACCGAGTTGTGAAGGAGCAGCCATGTCACTCGTCCGCGTCCAGTTCTTCTCCGTCTCGCTCGATGGCTTCGGTACGGGCGTTGGCCTGAGCCGCGACGCCCCGTTCGGGCACGCCG
>JADGGF010000556.1 GCA_019690055.1 Micromonosporaceae bacterium | reverse complement strand
CGGTGCCCGCTTCGACATGGAAGTCGATGCCTTTCTCATCCTGGTGCTGAGCGTATCCGTCGCGACTCGGCTCGGGGCGTGGGTTCTCGCCATCGGCGCGATGCGGTACGCCTACGTGGTGGCCGGCTGGGTGCTGCCCTGGCTGCGGCGCTCCGTACCGCCCCGGTACTGGCGGAAGGTCGTGGCCGCGACGCAGGGGGTCACGCTCACCGCCGTCACATCGGGCCTGTTCCCTACGTCAGTCTGCGTGGTCGCGGTCGCGATCGCGCTCGCCCTGTTGGTCGAGTCGTTCGGCCGCGACATCGTCTGGCAGTGGCGGCAGCGCCACGACCGGGTGACGGGCGGGGCTGAGGCTCACCCGATC
Source organism: Micromonosporaceae bacterium (assembly GCA_019690055.1). Classification (GTDB taxonomy): domain Bacteria; phylum Actinomycetota; class Actinomycetes; order Mycobacteriales; family Micromonosporaceae; genus DATBGZ01. The sequence continues at coordinate 2,739 of JADGGF010000556.1, read as the reverse complement.
GGGGGTGCCGAACGCCAGATGTCACCGTCCGGGTGATCCGCCCCGTCGCGGCCGGCCGACGGCAGGTTCCCCGCGCGTCGACCAGCGACCGACGTCACACGGCGACCCAGTGAACCGGTCCGCCGCCTGCGGATACTCAGTGGCGATGGGCGACGGCGACCTCGACCTGGTGCAGCGCATCGCCGCCGGTGACGAGCGCGCGCTGGAGAGCCTGTACGCCCGTCACGCACAGTCGCTACTCGCCTACGCTGCGCACCTGATCGGGGACCGCGGGGCCGCCGAGGAGGCGCTGCAGGACACCTTTGTGGCGATCTGGCGCGGCGCCGCCTCGTTCGAGCAGCGCTCGGCCGTCCGGACCTGGCTGTTCGGCATCTGCCGCCGCCAGGCTCTGCGCCGCCTACGCCACGCCACGACGGCCGCCCAGCCGATCGAGGAGGTGCCGGAGCTGCCGAGCGACGCCCCGAGCCCCGACGCCGTGGTGCTGGCCCGGGCCGACGCGTCGGCGGTGGCGGCCGCGCTGGCCTCCCTGCCCGCCATCCATCGCGAGGTGCTCGACCTCGCCTTCGGTGCGGAGCTGTCCCACGCCGACGTCGCCGAGGTGCTGGGCATCCCTGTGGGCACGGTGAAGAGTCGCCTGTTCCACGCGCGGGCGGCCCTGGCCCGCGCCCTGCCGGTCGACACCTCGCCCAGTTCGCCGGAGCGAGATCGGCCAGCAACGTCGCCCAGCTCGCCGGAGCGAGATCGGCCAGCAACGTCGCGCAGCTCGTCGGAGCAACATCGGCGAGCACATGTCTCCGGCGGCGCGAGGGAGCATCGCCGCGAGCGGGCGAGCCAGCCGCGGACCGCGCGGGCCGCCGGAACAGGAATCGAAGTGAGCCAACCATGATCCACCCGACTGATCAGCTACCGGACTACGCGGCCGCGACCCTCCCGCCCGACGTCACCGACCGGGTCCGAGAGCACGTCGAGGGGTGCGCGCAGTGCCGGGCCGAGCTGGCCGCCTGGCAGCAGGTGGCGGCCGGGGTCCGCGAGCGGGTCGAGGCCGTGGCCGCGCCCTCCCCCGCGCTGTTCGCGGCCATCCGGACGCGGCTGACCCGTCCGGCCGTGGCCCGGTACGCGGCTCCCCTGGCCCACGCCCCGGTCCGGCGGGCCGTCGGGGTGCTGGCGTACCAGTGGCGGTTGATCCGCTGGCCGGTCTGGGTGCTCGGCGGCCTCGTGCTCGCGGGCACGGCCCTGGCGACCCTGACCCCGGTCGGCGCGGACCGGGTGCTCGCCACCGTGATCCCCCTCAGCGCCGCCGCAGCGATCGCGGGCGTGTGCGGACGGGGGGTCGACCCCGCGGCCGAGCTGATCGGATCGACGCTCACCTCGCCCCGTGTCGTGCTGCTGGCTCGGCTGACCTCCGTGCTCGCCACCGCGACCGTCGCCGGCCTGGTCCTCACCGGCGTGGCGGCGGGCACCGCGTCGACCGGCCTGGCCGGAGCGTTGACACTCATCATGGCCTGGCTCGTGCCGCTGGCCGCACTGTCGGCGGCCAGCTTCGCGCTGTCGGTCCTGGTGCGCCCGTCGGCGGGCGTCGTGGCGGCCGTGGCCGCCTGGTTCGTCCGCGCGATGTCGCTCGATGGCGCCAACCGGTGGCTGTCTGACCTTCTTGATCCACTGTGGACACAGGCGCCCGTCGTCTTCACTCTGACGGTCATCGTGATGGCGCTCACCATTTTTCTGGCGCCGCGCCGTGAACGCTTCCGCGCGGCGGGCTAACCAACATGACGTGAATGCTTCCCTTTGGCGGCACGAGATCGGCCGCGTCGGCTGGGTGGGCTGGACCGCGCCGCTGGCCGCCGTCATCGTCACCATCGCGTTCGCGGTGCTGGCGAACGCGTCCGGAACGGATCGGCCGTACGTCGCCCAGCTTCTGTTGACCGGGCTGGAGGCGTTCGCGCCGCTGGCGGTCGGCCTGGTCGCCGTCACGGCGATCGCCCGTGACGTCGGGCGCGAGCTCCACCTCTCGCTGCCCCGACCGTACCTGGCCACGCTCGGCCGTCGGGTCGCCGTCGTCGCCGCGAGCGGCGCCGCCGCCTCGGTCGCCTTCTGGTTGGCCCTGCTGGGCACCGGCTGGTGGACCGGTCCGGGCCCGGCGACCGCGACGCTGGTCTGGCTGGCGCCGACGCTGGCGCTGACCGGCCTCGGCCTGCTGGTGGCGACGCTGGCCCGCAGCGTGGTCGTGGCCACGACGACGGTCGCGGCGGTGTGGCTCGCCCAACAGATCTACGCGGCGTCGATGGCGGGCCACGCGTGGGCGCGCCCGTTCCTGTTGTTCCTGACCAGCCGGGCCGGTACGGGGGACGGCTGGTTGACGAACCGCCTGGTCCTGTCGCTGGCCGGGCTCGCGATGGTGGCGGCGACGGCCGGGCTGATCCGCCGTCGACTGCTGGACGAAGAGGAGAGGTGACCGGTGATCCGGTACGAGTTCCTAATGCAGATCCGTAAGCGCTCGCTGTGGATCACCACGGTCCTGCTGGCCCTGGCCATGGTGGTGCTGCAGGGCGACCGCGGCCCGCGGTACGTTCCCGCCGGTACGCCGCCCCGGATCGTGATGACCGGCTGGGCCGTGTTGCTGGCGATCCTGCTGCCGATCGGGTTCGGTATGGTGCTGGCCGACCGGCTGGTCCGGGACCGGCGGCTCGGGGTCGGTCGGGTGCTGGGCAGCCTGCCGCCCGGGCCCCCCCCCCGCGTGCG
>JADGGF010000555.1 GCA_019690055.1 Micromonosporaceae bacterium | reverse complement strand
GTGACCCCGTACTCCCGCAGTTCCGCGATCTCGGCCGGCACGATCACCCCGCCACCGCCACCGTAGACGCGGACTCCGGTCGCCCCGGCGGCGGCGAGGGAGTCGACCAGGTACTTGAAGTACTCGATGTGACCGCCCTGGTAGGACGAGACGGCGACCCCCTGCACGTCCTCCTCGATGGCGGCGTCCACGACCTCTTTGACGGAACGGTTGTGTCCCAGGTGGATGACCTCGGCCCCCTGGGCCTGCAGGATCCGACGCATGATGTTGATCGATGCGTCGTGCCCATCGAAGAGGCTCGACGCAGTGACGAACCGTACCGGATGCGCCGGCACGTGCAGCGCGTTGTCCGACGAGGCCACGATGCCCCCTTTTCCCAGACGCCCGGGAGCCCTTCATCCGGACCCCTGAAGGCCAAGATACTAGGACATCCAATGATTATGGTAGGACGTCCTAGTTGTTTGCCCACGGGCGTGCCTCGGGCGGCGGGCCGGCCGGGCGTACGGCATGGCAGTGCCGGTGCCGGCCGTCTCGGCGGTATTGCTCAGGTGCGGGGCGGCCCGGTGAGGCTGCCCCCGGTTGCCCAGACCGTACGCTCACCTACCCGCCCCTACGGACGGTAACCGACCTCCGCCCCGCCCTCCCGGTGTTGCGCGGTCCTTTGCTCTGCTTACCGATAGGCAACGGCCGTCTACCAGGCAATAGATAGGAAGCGAAGATTATCGATCTGTTGGAGTTCGTGACGGACGGTGACGAGCGCCGCTGGTCGGCCGCTCTCGACGTCGGTGTCATCGTGGTGCCCGACGAGCCGCTGATGGCCGTGCCACGGAGTTCGACGGGCTGCTGGGGGCGGCGCGCACGGGGCAGCGCGGCGCAACGTCGGGTCCGCGTGGACGGCGGTATGTGACGCGGTGTCTATAAGCACCGGTATGTGACGCGGTGTCTATAAGCAGCAATACATCATGCGACGGGCATCGGCCTGGTCGGGCGAAGGGCGTCGGGCTGGTCGGGCCGTGGGCATTTTGTTGGTCGGGTCAGGTTGACCCTGGGCACCGCGTCCGGTTGGTTGTCGCCTGGCCGGCGCCGTAACCCTGCGTAGCGGCTACCAATTAGATCTCAGATCTTCTGTTCGTGCATTTTGCCTGATGGTGGCGTATTGCGTATGAGTAAGCAGAGCAAAGCGTGGGCAGCGGATCGGGTGGCTCGGGGGACAGTCGGTCACTCTCCGTAGTGAAGACGAGGTCGAACTGGTCCCAGTCGGGGACCGGGGTGGGCGCCGCAGGTCGAGGGCACGGCGGCGGACGACCGGTGTTCGCCCACGCCGGCGGCCGCCCTGTCTGTCGTGTCCCTGTCACCAACCTCTCGGGACAGGACAATTCAGTGGCGCGCCGCATCCCGGGTACGGGCGCCGGCGCGCAGGCGCTGCGGGTCGATCTGGCGCTCCGGGTGACGGCGGAGCCACTCCTGCTCCAGATCGGCCATGCGCTGCGTGTGGTGATCCAGTGCCTGAGCCGATCCGTGCAGAAACACCTCGTGTCGGGTCACGTGCAGGTGCGCGAGCTCGCGGTTGAGTTCCTCGTCGGCAAGGTCGGACGCGGGAATCCCGTCGAGCTCGTGCGGGCCTCCGCTGGGCGGGTTCACGACCGCCGATCCCGTACGGCGTCGCGGATGCGGTCGAACAGGGCCAGCGGCGGGCCCATGATCATGTTGGCCGTGGCGGACTCGCCGGCCGCCGGGTGCGGGCGGGTCGGTGCGGCCGCCTCGGCGGCCCGAACGAGCCCGGCCATGCGGATGAGCTCGTCCCGGCCGAGCTTCGCCCGCATCTGCGCGAACTCCTCGGTCTCCTCGGCCGTGGCGTGCCGGATCACGTCCTCCCCGAACTCGCGTAGACGTACGTCAAAGTCAGGATGATCGACACCGAGGTCGTACAGGTCGGCCAGCGCGTGCTTGGCCTCGTCCTCCTCGGCCAGCCGGGCCGACACGATGGGGTCACCATTGTCGATCTTGCGTCGGGCGGCCGGGTGCACGACCTGCTCCTCCGCGCTCTCGTGGACGGCGAGCAGGCGGACGAGGTCGTAGAACAGCCGCTTCTTCTGTTCTCCGGTCGTCGTGGGGATCTCCGCGAAGAGGCTCTTGATCTGTCCATGCTGGTCGATGAGCAGGTCGACGACGTCCTGCTCCGATCCGGCCTTGGTCTGCATGAAGGCTCCTTCCACCGCTGCGCCTGCTGCCAGCCCTCGTTCTACGCGGGCGTACGCGACCAATGAGCCGTCCTGGTCGGCTTTCACCGGTTCGGGCACGGACGTCACGGGCCGGCCGGAGGCGGTGACGACCCGGACCGCGCTACGGCACGGTCGTGGGCGGGGCGTCGGCGTTGCGTACGCGGGCCAGCAACTCGGCCCGGTAAAGGCCGGCCACCGGACGCACCAGGTCCGGGTGGCGCAGCAGCGCGGCGGCGCGGGTCTCGATGGTGTCGGGACGCAGCAGCGGCCGGAAGTCGAGCGCCAGGCCCGAGGCATGCTCGGTCGTGACCGCGGCGGCGACGGCGTCCCGGGCGACATCGGCGTCGGTCAGCAGGCAGGCGGCCCAACTCACCACGACCTCGTCGACCCACGAACGCCAGGGTTCGGCGGGCGCCGGCACCGGGGCGACGAGCGCGTCCAGCCGCCCGGCGCCGCCCGGACCGGCCATGGCCACCAGGGCGGCATCGACGACCGTCGGATAGCGCAGCCAGGCGGCGACCGTGGTCGCCTGGCGCGCCTGAATCCCGGCCCAGGCAGACAGGACCGGGGTCGACGCGGCGGCGTAGGTCCGCTCGAGCCATTCGGCGGAGGCGGCGATCACCGGCGCCAGGTAGTGCAACACGGCGACACGCACCTCGGGACGTACGGCGGACAACTACTCGGAGACTCCGCTCCGGCCAGCTGCGCGGAGTTACTCGCAGATTCCGCTCCGACAAGCTGCGCGGAGTTGCCTGCCCAGCGTGCCCGCCCGGACGGCCCCTCGTACAGCCCCTGTGACGCGCCTCATCGAGGCCGTCGCGCTCCCGGCCGTCACGATCCGGGGGCCCGCGCCGCCGACCGTCACCGGGAGATCTCCGCCTGGAT
>JADGGF010000554.1 GCA_019690055.1 Micromonosporaceae bacterium | reverse complement strand
GAGCGGCGTGGGCGGGGTGCTGCCGGAGGTGCGGGCGTTGCCGGCCGGGCCGGGGGTGTACCGGTTCCGGGACGCGCAGGGGCGCGCGCTCTACCTGGGCCGGGCGGCCGACCTACGCCGGCGGGTCGCCTCGTACTGGGGTGACCTGCGCGACCGGCCGCACCTGCGCCGGATGGTGCCGCGCATCGCCCGCGTCGAGGCGGTCTGGTGCGACAGCGAGCACGAGGCGGCGTGGCTGGAGCGCACCCTGCTCGAGGCGTCCTCGCCCCGCTGGAACCGGACGACCGGGGTCGAGTCCACCGTCTACATCGGACTGCATCCGCGCCTGGAGGTGCGCCACGACCCGGGCGACGGTCCGGTCTTCGGGCCCTACCTCGGGGGCGAGAAGGTGCGGCTCGCCGTGGCCGGCCTGGAGCGCGCGCTCGGCCTGGCGTACGCCGGCAACCGGCTCGGCGGCTTCGACCGCGACATGGCCCGGGCGCGGGGCGTCGAACCCGGGTCCCGCGACGACCTGGTGACCGAGGTGGTCGCGGTGCTGGGCCGGGACCGCGCGGCCGCCGAACGGGTGGTCAAGGCGTTGGCCGAGCGCCGGGACCGGGCCGCGGTCGCGCTGGCGTACGAGCTGGCCGCCCGCATCCAGGCGGAGATCGAGGCGCTGAGCTGGGTGACCGCCGAGCAGAAGGTCGCCGGTAGCGAGCCGGACTGCGACATCCACGGCTGGGCGCCGGTGGCCGGGCCGGAGCACGGCAACAGGGATTCCCCGGCGCCCGACGGGATCCTGGTCAGCTTCACGTTCCGCAATGGGCGGGTGCGGTCGTGGACCCAGCGGCGCTGCGCCGAGTCGGTGGCCCGGGTCCGAGTCGCCACCACGCCGGCCGCCTGGCGTACGTTCGCCGACCGCAACGCCGCGCTCGCGGCCCGGCTGGTGCAGGCCGCCCACCCGGCGTAGTCCCGGCGCGCCCACGCGGTGGTTTCGCGCCCGCCGCTCGGCACGCTATGTTACTTGCCGGTAGGTTGCGGCGGGTCCCACACCGTCGCGGCCCGCCATCCCTGCGACGCATCGAAGGGCTCACCAATGGCCGGGTTCTCCCTCCAGCTCACCGATGAGCAGATCCAACTGCGTGACTGGGTGCACGGGTTTGCGCGGGACGTCATGCGGCCGGCCGCGGCCGAGTGGGACGAGCGGGAAGAGACGCCGTGGCCGATCATCCAGGAGGCCGCGAAGATCGGCCTGTACGGCTTCGACATCCTCGCCAACGCGCATGCCGATGAGACCGGCCTGTCGCTGTGCCTGATCAACGAGGAGCTCTTCTGGGGCGACGCCGGCCTCGCCATGGCAATCATGGGCACCTCGCTCGCCGTGGCCGCCATCTTCGGCTCGGGCACGCCGGAGCAGCTGTTCGAGTGGGTGCCCCAGTGCTTCGGCGACGCCACGGACCCCAAGGTGGCGGCGTTCTGCTCGACCGAACCGGCGGCCGGCTCCGACGTGGCGTCGATGCGGACCCGGGCCGTCTACGACGAGGCGACCGACACCTGGGTCCTCAATGGACAGAAGGCGTTCGCCACCAACGGCGGCATCGCCAACGTCCACGTGGTGACCGCCTCGGTCGACCCGGAACTCGGAGCGCGGGGACAGGCCGCCTTCGTGATTCCCCCGGGGACGCCCGGTCTGGTCGGAGGCAAGAAGTACCGCAAGCTCGGCCTGCGCGCCTCGCACACCGCCGACGTGTACCTGGACGACGTCAAGGTGCCCGGCTCCTGCCTGCTCGGCGGGCGGGAGAGGCTGCTCGAACGGCTGGACCGGGCCCGTCGGGGCGAGCGGACCGGTCAGCAGGCATCGATGCGGACGTTTGAGCTCACCCGACCCGGGGTCGGGGCCCAGGCGCTGGGGATCGGCCGCGCCGCCTATGAGTACGCCCTCGACTACGCCCGGGAGCGTGTCCAGTTTGGACGGCCGATCATCGACAACCAGGCCGTGGCGTTCGCGCTCGCCGACATGCGGATGGAACTGGACGCGGCCCGCCTGCTGGTGTGGCGGGCGGCGTGGATGGGGCGCACCGGCCAGCCCTTCACCGCGGGCGAGGGATCGATGTCCAAGCTCAAGGCCGGTGAGGTGGCGGTCGCGGTGACCGAGAAGGCCGTGCAGATCCTGGGCGGGGCCGGGTACGTCCGTGACCATCCGGTCGAGCGGTGGTACCGGGACGCCAAGATCTACACCATCTTCGAGGGGACCAGCGAGATTCAGCGCCTTGTCGTGGCCCGGGCCATCTCCGGCCGCCACATCACCTGACCAGCGCCGCTGACGGAAACAGCGTGCGGCGACGACCACCCGAGTCGCCCACGCTTCGGCGTCCGGTCCGGCCCAGGTGGGATGCTGGTCGGGTGCGGGTGACGACGCTGGGGATGCTCACAGTCAATGGGCAGCCGGTGCGCGGACGTCGACTCGCCGCCCTCGTCCGGACGCTGGTCGACGCCCAGGGCCGGCCGGTAACCACGGCGGCGCTCATCGACGCCCTCTGGGGCCTCGACGTCCCCCGGGACGCCCCCGGTGCGCTGCAGGCGTTGGTGTCGCGGGTCCGCCGGCTCGGCCTGCCGGTCGTCGCGGTGGCGGACGGGTACCGCCTGCCAATCGACGAGCTGTCGGTCGACGCGCACCAGTCGTCGGCGGCGGTCAAGCGGGCCCGGGAGCACCTGCGGTCCGGCCGGCTCGGCGAGGCGCGGCGCGCGGCCGAGGAGGCGAGAGCCCTGCTGCCCGCCTCCCCGGACCTCACCGACGCGACCGTACGGTCGCTGTTCCGCGAGGTGACGACCGTGCGCGCCGAGGCGGTCCTCGCGGCCGGCCGTACGGCCACCCACGGGGCATCCGCGGATGATGCCGGGGCATTCGCGGGCGCGACCGGGGCCGCCGGCCCGGACACCGCAGGCGTCGAGGCCGACCTCCGGCTGCTGGTCGACGGACCGTTGCCCGACGAGCCGGCGGCCGCGCTGCTGGTCCGGCTGCTCGCCGCGGCGGGCCGGGAGACGGAGGCCCTGGAGGTCGTCGAAGCCCTGCGGCGGGAGCTCAAGCAGCGGTACGGCACCGACCCCTCCCCCGTCCTGGCCCAGGCC
>JADGGF010000553.1 GCA_019690055.1 Micromonosporaceae bacterium | reverse complement strand
GCGACCACCTTGCTCATCAGCGCCGAGTACTCGGTGGCGATGTCGTCCCCGATGAACTCGGCCATGTTGGTGAAGCCCATGACCCGGTGATAGAAGTCGACCCATTCGTCCATCCGGCCGAGCTCCACGTTGCCGACCGCGTGGTCGAGCGCCACGAAAAGGCGCTTCGACGGCGGCGCGACGGTGCTCGTGCGCTCGACGTAGCCGGGCAGGTAGGGGCCGTGGTAGCGGGACCGGTCGACGAGCGTGTGCCGGGTCTCGCCGTACGTGGCGATGGCCGCCAGCCGCACGGTGCCGTGCTCGTCGGTGAGGTCGTGCGGCTCCTCCAGGATCCTCGCCCCCTGGGCACGGGCATGGGCGATGCACCGGTCGACGTCGGGCACCTCGAGCGCGATGTCGATGACGCCGTCGCCGTGCCGACGATGGTGCTCGATGATCTCGCTGCGCGGATCGACCCCGCCCTTGACCACGAACCGGACCGCGCCGGAGCGCAGCACGTAGGCGTGGTGGTCGCGGTTGCCGGTCTCCGGTCCTGAGTAGGCGACCAGCTGCATGCCGAACACGGTCTGGAACAGCAGCGCCGACTGCGTCGCGTTGCCCACGGCCCAGACCACCGCGTCCCACCCGGTCACCGGGAAGGGATCGCGCTGCGCGTCGTACTCGACGAGCCCGATCAGCTGACGCAGCTGGGCGGCGTCCAGCCCGGCCTGCTGCTCCTCACGGGTGAGAGTGTGCTCGATGGTCATGGCCTCGATGACAGCACCGCCCGCGCATCGTGAGCAACAGTCTGCCGATCAGTTGCGCATTATGCTCAACCGGAGGCCCCGACCGGCCGGAGTGGAGGTGCATGGTGCTCAGCGGAGACGACGACACGGCGCGGTCGCCGCGCGACGTGGACCGGACGGCGGCGCGGATTCTGCTGGCGCTCGACGAGGACCCGCTGGCCACGACCGTCGCCCTGGCCGAGCGCCTCGGGCTGGCCCGCAACACCGTCCACAGCCGACAGCGACGGATGGAGACCGACGGCACCCTGGCGCCGCCGAGCGTCCGCGTGCGGCCGGATCGGCTCGGCCATCCGCTGGTCGCCTTCGTCACGCTCGAGATCAGCCAGACCCAGGACGAGCGCACCCTGCGGGAGATCGCGGCCGTGCCCGAGGTCTGCGAGGTGCACGCCATCACCGGCGGCGCCGACCTGTTCGTACGCGTGGTCGCCCGCGACAGCACGGATCTCTACCGGGTCACGCAGTCGCTGCTGGCCTGCGCCGGGGTCGTCCGCTCCAACACGTCGGTGTCCATGGTGGAGCTCGTGCCCCTGCGCACCGCCCCGCTGCTGCGCCAGATCGCCGGCGAGAACGGCTGACGCCGGGCCTACGGGCTAGCCCGGCGAGGGCTTGCGTTGGACCGAGGAGTCGAGCGAGGCACGAGTGGCCTCGGGCCGCGTGGCCTGGACCAAGGAGCGAGCGAGGAACGAGCGAGCAACGCGGGAAGGCCACGCACCAAGGGCCCGAGGCCCGTGCGAGCGGAGCGAGCACCAGCGTCAGGGCGGGTTCAGCAGGTGCCGCTGGATCTTGCCGAGGGCGTTGCGGGGGATGGCGTCGACCACGTACCACGCGCGCGGCCGCTTGTACGACACCAGGTGCTCCTCGCACCAGGCCGCCAGCGCCGCCGTGAGTCGCTCGGGGTCGCTGACCGTACGGCTCGCGCTCCCGGCCGTACGGCCTTCGTCCACAGTGGTCTCCGGCCCGCCCGCCGGGACCACGAACGCCGCCACGGTCTCGCCCCACTCGGCGGACGGCACCCCCACGACCGCCGCGTCGGCCACTGCCGGGTGGGTGCGCAGCAGTTCCTCTACTTCCCGAGGGTAGACGTTGTACCCGCCGGTGATGATGAGCTCCTTGGCGCGGCCGCTGATGATGAGGTACCCGTCCTCGTCGAGGGTGCCGAGGTCGCCCGTGCGGAACCAGCCGTCCGCCGTGAACGCGGCCGCCGTGGCCGCCGGATCGTCCAGGTAGCCGTCGATGACGTTGGGTCCGCGCACCTCGATCTCGGTCACCCCGCCGTCGCGGGGCGCCAGCCGCAGCTCCACCCCGGGCAACGGGAAGCCGACCGTTCCCGGCCGGCGCTCGCCGTCGTACGGGTTGGAGACCAGCATCGCCGTCTCGGTCATGCCGTACCGTTCCAGCACCACCTGACCACTGCCGGCCTGCACGGCCGCGTGCAGGTCCGCGGGCAGCGGCGCCGACCCGCTCACCGCCAGCCGCAGCCGGGACAGCGCAGCCAGGTGCGGCGACTCGGCGAGGCGGTGGTACATGGTCGGCACCCCGAAGAACATCGAGGCGCCGTGGTCGATCGCGGCGGCCACCGCCTCCGGGCTGAACGGATGCAGGATGGCGGCGGCGCCGGTGACCAGGGTGCCGTGCAGGCCCACGCCGAGCCCGTGCATGTGGAACAGCGGCAGGCAGAGCGCCAGCGTGTCCTCGGGCGTCCACCGCCAGGCCAGGCGCACCGCGTGAGCGCTGGCCAGCAGGTTCGCGTGCGACAGCGGAGCGCCCTTCGGCCGGCCCGTGGTCCCGGACGTGTAGATGATCAGCGCGGTGTCATGCGGCTGCGCGGCGTCGAGCACCAGACCCGAGCCGCGGTGCGGAAGATTCTCGAGCGTCGTCGGCGTGACCGGGAAGGTGGCCGACGGCAGCCGGCCCGGGTCGTCCAGCACCCCCAGCGCCGGATGGGCGGCGGCGACGAGGGTGGCGAGCTCGGCCGGCGGGTACGCCGGGTTCGCCGGGACCACGGTCAGCCCGGCCCGCAGCGCGCCGACGTACGCCACGACCATCTCGAGGCTGGGGGAGGCGCACAGCAGCACCCGGTCGCCGGGCACCAGGCCGGCCGCGGCGTAGCGCAGCGCGGCGACGCCCGTCCGCTCCTCCAGCTCGGCCGCGCTCATCCGCCGGCCATCCAGGGTGGACAGGGCGGTACGCCGCGGGTCCGCCGCCCAGGCCCGGGTGAACGCCCCCGGCAGGGTGCGCCCCTCCGCGAGGTCCACATCGGAGGGTCGCATCCCAGCCGGGAGGTGCACCGCCCACGCCGGCTCAGCGGCCTCGGCCCCTACCC
>JADGGF010000552.1 GCA_019690055.1 Micromonosporaceae bacterium | reverse complement strand
GGTCCGCGGCCAGCGGGGCTGGGTGGTGGAGAAGACTGAGCAGCTGACCACCGGCGATCTCGTCGAGCACTTCTGCCGCCAGGTCTACGGCGGCGAGGCGGAGTCCGGCGAGCGGGACCTGCCCCGGGAGATCCTGGTGCCGGCCCTACCGTCCGATGTGGAGTCGCTGGCGGCCTGGCTGTCCCAGTTGCGCGGGGCCCGGGTCACCGTGCGCGTCCCGCAGCGCGGCGACAAGCGGACGTTGCTGGAGACGGTGGCCCGCAACGCCGCCGAGGCGCTGACCCAGCACAAGCTGCGCCGGGCGGCCGACCTCACGGCCCGGGGTCGGGCCCTCGAGGAGATCGCCGAAGGGCTCGGGCTGGACGCCGCGCCGCTGCGGATCGAGTGCTACGACGTGTCGCAGATCCAGGGCACGGATGTCGTCGCGAGCATGGTGGTCTTCGAGGACGGTCTCGCCCGCAAGTCGGAGTATCGCCGGTTCGTCGTGGGCGGGGCGGCCGGCGGGGGGACCGACGATGTGAGCGCCATCTCGGAGGTGCTGCGCCGCCGGTTCGCCCGGTACCTCGCGGCACGGCAGTCGGGGGAGCTCACGGACAGCGACACCCCCGCCATCGACCCCGAGACCGGAAAGCCCCGCAAGTTCGCCTATCCGCCGAACCTGGTCGTGGTCGACGGCGGCGCGCCCCAGGTCAACGCGGCCGGCGCCGTGCTGCGCGAGCTGGGGATCACCGAGGTCGCGGTCTGCGGGCTCGCCAAGCGGCTGGAGGAGGTGTGGCTGCCGGACGATCCGTTCCCGGTGGTTCTCCCGCGCACCTCCGAGGCGCTGTACCTGCTGCAGCGGGTCCGGGACGAGGCGCACCGGTTCGCCATCACGTTCCACCGGCAGCGGCGCAGCAAGCGGATGACGAAGTCCACACTGGACAATGTGCCCGGGCTCGGCGAGGTGCGGCGCAAGGCCCTGTTGCGACACTTCGGCTCGGTGAAGCGGCTCACGGCGGCGACCGTGGAGGAGATCATGGAGGTCCCCGGCGTCGGGCGGCGTACGGCCGAGGCGATCCTGGCCGCCCTGGCGCCGCAAGCCAAGCCGACCGCCCCGGGTGATGCCGCTTCGCCGCCGCCAGAGGGCACGGGCGAGCAGGAATCCCAACCGCCCTCGCCCGAGGGGGCCTTTCCGGCGACGTAGGGTTGCCGACGTCGGGCGCGCCGCACGCTGGGCACACTGTGGACACGCTGGCCACTCTGGGAGGTTGTCGTGGAGGAGAATCCGGCCGGCGCGGGGGTGGCGACGCACCCGCGACCGTCGGCGCGGACCGACTCGGGCACGGACATCGATCTCGTCATCGTCACCGGGGTATCCGGTGGCGGTCGCAGCACGGTCGCCCGGGCGTTGGAGAACGTCGGTTTCTACGTGGTCGACAACCTGCCCCAGCGGCTGCTGCTGGACATGGTGGAGCTGGCCCGGGCCGCCGGTTCGGCCGGGCGGCGGACCGCGGTGGTGCTCGACGTCCGCAGCCGGGCCTTCACCGTCGACCTCGGCCGCGCCGTCCGGGAGCTGCGAGAGCGCGGGTTCTCGCCGCGCGTGGTGTTCCTGGACGCCGACGACGAGGTGCTCATCCGCCGGTTCGAGAATGTTCGCCGGCCCCATCCGCTGCAGGACGGTCGGCGCCTGGTCGACGGCATCGCCGACGAGCGGCTGCTGCTCGCCGAGGCCCGGGACGCCGCCGACATCGTGATCGACACGACTCACCTCAACGTCAACCAGCTGCGCGCCCGTATCGAGGAGCTCTTCGGCGGGGAGGACACCCGGCGGTTGCGGGTGACGACGCTCTCCTTCGGCTTCAAGTACGGCCTGCCCCCGGACGCGGACTTCGTGGTGGACGTCCGGTTCCTGCCCAACCCGTTCTGGGAGCCGGATCTGCGGGATCTGACCGGCCGCGACGGTGCCGTGAGCGCGTACGTCCTGTCCCAGAGCGGGGCGGCGGCCTTCGTCGACCGGCTCGTGGACCTGATCCACTCGACCGTGCCGGGATTCGAGCGGGAGGGCAAGCGGTACCTCACCGTGGCCGTGGGGTGTACCGGCGGCAAGCACCGCAGCGTGGCCATCGTCGAGGAGCTCGCCCGGCGGCTGCGCGAGGGGCGGCTGACCGCCATCGCCCAGCACCGCGACCTGGGACGGGAGTGAGCGTGCTCCGCGTCGTCGCCTTCGGCGGCGGACACGGGCTGTCCGCGTCCCTGCAGGCGCTCAAGCGGCTGCGGGCCGATCTGGACCTCGCGTTGACCGCCGTGGTCACGGTCGGGGACGACGGCGGGTCGAGCGGCCGGCTGCGCCGCGACCGGGGCGGGCTACCCCCCGGCGACCTGCGTAAGGCGCTGGCCGCGCTCGCCGACCCGGCCGACCCCACCGCCCAGTTGGCCGCCGGGCTGTGGCAGCACCGGTTCGCCGGGGTCGATGCCCTGGCCGGTCACACGGTGGGAAACCTGCTGCTCACCGGCCTCATGGAACTGACCGGCGATCCCGTGGTCGCGTTGGACCAGGCCCGCGAGTTGCTGCGGGCGGTCGGGCGCGTCCTGCCGTGCAGCCGGGTCCCGCTGCACATCGAGGCGACGATCCGCGGGGACGACCCGGCCAACCCGACCGCGATCACCACGGTCCGGGGGCAGCACAACGTCGCGGTGACCCCGGGTGAGGTGCTCGACGTCCGGCTGGACCCGCCTCATCCGCCGGCCTGCGCCGAGGCGCTCGAGGCGGTGCGCGAGGCGGACTGGCTGGTCTTCGGTCCGGGCTCGTGGTACACGAGCGTGATCCCGCACCTGCTGGTGCCGGATCTGGCCGCCGCCATCGTCGCCTCCCCGGCCCGGCGGCTGGTGACGCTCAACCTCGCAGTCGAGCGGGAGACGGCCTGTTTGTCGCTCCCGGACCACTTGCGGGCGCTGGCCCGTTACCTTCCGGGCCTGCGGGTCGATGTTGTCCTTGCTGACAGCAAAGCAGTAGGCGACCCCGCTGGTGTGCATGTTGCGGCAGAATCGCTTGGTGCTCGTGTTGTCCTCGCCCCGGTCGCCGTCGCCGACGGCACGCCTCGGCACGAGCCGGCGGCGCTGGCCGACGCGCTG
>JADGGF010000551.1 GCA_019690055.1 Micromonosporaceae bacterium | reverse complement strand
GTGGAGTACAGTGGGGCGCATTGGCGGAGCCGGAGGCTCCACCGGCCCCGAGGGGAGAGGTAGTGCAGGGGCGAGGGGGGTAGGTCCCGTGTTTCTGGGCACCCACACGCCTCGGCTCGACGAGAAGGGCCGGCTGATCCTTCCGGCGAAGTTTCGCGAGGAGCTGGCAGGTGGTCTGGTGATCACGAAGGGGCAGGAACGCTGTCTCTACGTGTTCCCGACCGCCGAGTTCCGGCGCCTCGCGGAGGAGTTGCAGGCACAACCAGTGACCCACAAGGCGGCCCGGGCGTATGGCCGGGTCTTCTTCGCCAGTGCCCACGACGAGGTGCCGGACAAGCAGGGGCGGGTGACCATCCCCGCGCACCTGCGCGAGTACGCCGGGTTGGACCGCGACGTCGTGGTGATCGGCGCGAGCAACCGCGTGGAGATCTGGGACCAGCAGGCATGGGAGCAGTACCTGGCGGAGAACGAGCAGGCGTTCGCCGAGATTGAGGGAGGGGTGTTGCCCGGCGGGCTGTGAGGCCCGCGGGAACGGGTGATAAGGGTCCGATCTGGACAGACCACTATGGACTGTCCATGATGGGCTAAAGGTTCCGAGCGCCGGCCACGGTGCTCGGTGCCCCGGCCGTGCGCAGGGGGGACCGGCGCGACGGCAGGCTCGCGGCGTGGGGACACGGTCTCGCAGGCGGGGCCGGCAGGGCGACGGTTGCTTTGCGGCAGCGCGGCGCCCCGGGGCGTTCGATCCGTACCGCCAGATCTCCCACCGTTGCGCGCACCTGACGCCTCTTCCCCGGCGCCAGGCGTAGCGGGCGGCCGGGGATCTGGCGGTACGGCCACACCCGTCTTTGGCGACAGCACCGCCGCGGGCGACATCAGCACGGCAGGCAGCAAACAGCCCGGCCGCGAACCGGGCATTGAGGACAACCAGTGTGCCCGACCCCGGGCCCCAAGGGGCGGTTCGGCGGTCGGACACACTGGAAAGCTAGGGGGATCTTCGTCGTGGGCAAGCGTCAGGCTTCCCACGGCTCAGGCGCACCGGCCGGGGGGCGGGGTGCGCCCCGGGCCATGGGCAACGGGCACGTTCCGGTGCTGCTGTCGCGGTGCCTGGATCTGCTCGCGCCCGCGCTGGACCGCACCGATCCGGTGCATGTGGACGCCACGGTGGGCCTGGGTGGTCACGCCGAGGCGGTGCTCGCCGCCCACCCGACGGTCCGGCTCATCGGGCTCGACCGCGACCCGGAGGCACTGCGGCGCAGCCGGGAGCGGCTGGCCCCGTACGCCGACCGGGTGCGGCTCGAGCACGCCGTCTACGACGAGTTGCCCGACGTTCTCGCCCGGCTGCAACTGAACACTGTGGACAGCGTGCTGTTCGACCTCGGGGTCTCGTCGATGCAGCTGGACGAGCCGAGGCGGGGCTTCAGCTACGCCCGGGACGCCCCGCTGGACATGCGGATGGACCCGACCCGCGGCATCACGGCGGCCGACGTGGTCAACACCTACTCGGCCGCGGAGCTCACCCGGATCCTGCGTCGTTACGGCGAGGAGCGCTTCGCCCCGAGGATCGCGGCCGCCATCGTGCGGGAGCGGCAGCGCGAGCCGCTGACCTCCTCCGCCCGGCTCGCCGAGCTCGTGCGCGCCGCGGTGCCGGCACCGGCCCGGCGGACGGGCGGTCATCCGGCGAAGCGGACGTTCCAGGCGCTGCGCATCGAGGTCAACGGGGAACTGTCCGCATTGGAAGCCGCCCTACCCGCCGCGATCGGGGCGTTGTCTTTGGGCGGCCGGATCGTTGTCCTTTCGTACCACTCGCTCGAGGACCGGATCGTCAAGCAGGCCTTCGCCGCGCGCGCCCGGTCCACCGCCCCGGTCGAGCTGCCGGTGCTGCCACCGGGAACCGGGCCCACGTTGCGGCTGCTGACCAAGGGCGCCGAGGTACCGAGCCAGGACGAGATCGAGGCGAACCCGCGGGCGGCCTCGGCCAAGCTACGCGCCGCTGAGCGCATCGACCCCGATGCGCCGCGGGGACGCGCGATCCGGGGCGGACGCACGGTAACGAGGCCCGCCACACCGGACATAACCGCCACACAGACCACGTCGGACACTCGCCGGCCACGGCTGCACAGCCGGGACACACAAGCATTCGAGGGGGGACCATGAGTGTCGAGACCAGGCCACGCTCCACACGCGACGGTGGGCGGGGCGAGCCGCGGGCCAGCCGCCCGTACCGGGGGTACGGTGCTTACACGGCTGGGTCGACCGCGTTGCGGATCGACTACGCCGCCGACGTCGACGAGTTGGACGCTGACGAGCCCGCCGTGGCCGAGCCCGGCGTCCGGGTGGGGGGCCGGACGCCGACCCGGACCCGGTCGGGGCAGCCGCGCCCGGCACGGATACCGCGACCGCGGCGGCGCACCCCGTGGATCACCGACGTCACCCCGACGCCGGCCCCGACCACCGACGCGCCGCCGTTGCCGGTGAGCCTGCCCAAGGCTCCGTTCCTCCTGCTGATGGCCGCGCTCGTGGTGGCCGGCGTGGTGGGCGTGCTCGTTCTGCACACCAAGATCAACGAGGGTGCGTTCCGGCTCAGTGACCTGCGCGCGAACCAGGCCAGCCTGGACCAGCAGGAGCAGCAGCTCGAGCAGCAGCTCGCCGATCTCTCGTCGCCCGGCAACCTGCGCGCGGCCGCGACCCGGCTCGGCCTGGTCCCGGCCGGTGACCCCGCGTACATCTACCTGCCCGACGGCCGCGTCGTGGGTGTGCCCCAGCCGGCGTGGCAGACCGGCCCATGATGCGCCGTCCACCGTCCACGTCGGACGACCTCGGGACCGGTCCGTCCGCTCTGGACGGCTCCGGGGGGCGGTCGTCGGCTGGCGACACCGCACCGGCGAGTCCGCGCCGGTCGCGCCTCGGGCAGGCCCGGGTGTGGCACCCGCGGGGTCGCACAGTCGGCGACCTGGTCCAGGCGGGCGAGCGTCCGGCCCTGCGGGTGGTCGATGGGGGCGCCGACGGTACGGCCACCGCGAACCGGACGGATTCCGTCGTCGAGGGCCGGAGAGGGACCGCGAGCCGGACGAGGGCCGCGAACCGGACAAGGTCCGCGAGTCAGCCGGGGTCCGCGAG
>JADGGF010000032.1 GCA_019690055.1 Micromonosporaceae bacterium | reverse complement strand
CCCGGGGCCACCCCCCCCCCGCGCGGCCGGGGGCCCCCCCCCGCCCCCGACCATGGAGGCTGGCGCCATGAGCAAGCCACTGCACCTGCCCTACAAGTCCGTCCCGGACATGTTCCTGCAGCGGGTCGCCGCGACCCCGGCGGCCAACGCGTTCGCCTCGCCCGGTCCGGACGGGCCGGTGTGGCTCACGTGGAAGGAGGTCGGTGATCGTGCGACGGCCATCGCAGCCGGTCTGCACGCGCTCGGGGTGAAGCCTGAGGATGGGGTGGCGATCGCCTCCTCCACCCGGATCGAGTGGGTGCTGGCCGACCTCGGCATCATGTGCGCCGGCGCGGCCACGACGACCATCTACCCGACCACCGAGGCGAAGGACGCGGTCTTCATTCTGAGCGACTCCGGCGTGAAGGTGCTGATCGCCGAGAACGCCGACCAGGTGGCGAAGACCGTCGGCGCGTCACTGCCGGCGTTGACGCACATCGTGGTCATCGACGGCCCGACGCCCACCGCCGACGTGCCCGTGCTGACGCTGGCCGAGCTGGAGGAGAAGGGCCGCTCGCTGCTGGCCGCCGACCCGGAGCTGGTGAACCGGATCGCCGCCGGGGTCAAGCCCGACCACCTCGCCACGATCATGTACACCTCCGGCACCACGGGCCGGCCCAAGGGCGTCGAGCTGCTGCACGCGAGCTGGGTGTGGGAGGGTGTCGCCCAGGCCGAGCTGGGCATGCTGCGCCCCGACGACCTGCAGTACCTGTGGCTGCCGCTGTCGCACTCGTTCGGCAAGACGATCCTGGCCGGGGCCATCGCCGTCGCCCTCCCGACGTATGTGGACGGCCGCATCGACAAGATCGCGGAGAACCTGCCGAAGATCCGGCCCACGCTCATGTGCGCCGCGCCCCGCATCTTCGAGAAGCTCTACAACGCCATCAACTCGGCGATGCGCGACGCGGGCGGGGCGAAGTACAAGATCTTCAAGTGGTCGTTCAAGGTCGGCCGCCAGGCGTACCAGCGGGAGCTGGCCGGCAAGCGGGTCGGTGGGCTGCTCGCGGTCAAGCGCAACCTGGCGGACAAGCTGGTCTTCAGCAAGCTGCGGGCCCGGCTCGGCGGCCGGTTCCGGGTGCTGATCTCCGGCTCGGCCCCGCTCAACAAGGACATCGCCGAGTTCTTCCACATCGCCGGCATGACCATCTATGAAGGCTACGGACTGACCGAGACCTCGGCCGGCTCGTTCCTCAACCGGGAGAACAAGTTCCGCTTCGGTACGGTCGGTATCCCGCTCGGCGACCTTGAGGTGCGCTTGGACGAGGACGGCGAGATCCTGCTGCGCGGCGTCCCGGTCATGCGGGGGTACCGCAACCTGCCCGAGGAGACCGCGCGGGTCTTCACCGAGGACGGGTTCTTCCGCACCGGTGACATCGGCGAGATCGACGCCGACGGGTTCCTCAAGATCACCGACCGGAAGAAGGACCTGTTCAAGACCTCGGGTGGCAAGTACATCGCGCCGAGCGCCATCGAGGGCATGTTCAAGGCGATCTGCCCGTACGTCGCCCAGGTCGTGGTCATCGGCCAGGCCCGCAACTACGTCACCATGGTGGTCACCATCGACCCCGACGTGGCCGCCAAGCTCGCCGCGACCGAGGGCCCCTTCCACGGCAAGTCGTACGCCGAGATCGCCACGTCGCCGGAGATGCACGCGATGATCGAGGCGTCGGTGAAGGAGCTCAACAGCAAGCTGAACCGCTGGGAGACGGTCAAGAAGTTCACCATCCTCCCCCGCGACCTCTCCATCGACACCGGGGAGCTCACCCCGTCGCTCAAGGTCAAGCGCAAGGCCGTGGAGACGAACTTCGCCGACGAGATCGAGAAGATGTACGAAGGCACCCTCGCCGAGGTCGTCTAGGGCGTCCTTCCTCGTTGATCTAGGGCATAGAGTGGTTGTTGAAGATCGATTAACCACGCTATGCCCTAGATCAACGCGTGTTTGGGGCCTGACGGGGGTCAGGCGACGAGGGACGGCGGGGTCCACGAGGCCGGGCGAGCCCGGGTGAGGTCGGCGTGCGCGCCGGCCAGCCGGCGTACGGCCTCGACCAGATCGGGTCCGGGCAGCGTGAACGGCAGCCGGATGAACCGCTCCAGCGTGCCCGCGACGCCGAACAACGGGCCGGGCGCGAGCCGCACCCCGTGCTCGTGCGCCGCCTGGGCCAGCGCGGTGGCGACCGGTGCGTCGAGCTCCACCCACAGGCCCATGCCGCCGCGCGGCGGCGTGAACGTCCACTGTGGTAACTGCTGGCGCAGCGCGCCGGCCAGAACGTCCCGGCGCTCGCGCAGCTCCCGGCGCCGGGCTGCGAGGACCTCGCCGGCCCGGTCGAGCATGGCGGCGGCGACGAGCTGGTCCAGCACCGGACCGGACATGTCGACCGTGACGCGCAGCGCCGACAGACGCGCGATGACCGGGGTCGCCGCCCGGATCCACCCCACCCGCAGGCCACCCCAGTAGGGCTTGCTCATCCCGCCCACGGTCAGCACGCGGGCGTGGGCATCGAAGCTCGCCACCGGCGGCCGGGCTGCCCCGGCGTCGGTCGGCTCGTCGAGAAAAAGCTCCACAAAGGACTCGTCGATGATGAGGTCGGTGCCGGCCCGGTGAGCGACGGACGGCAGGAGCGAGCGCAGCCGGTGCGGCATCACGTGGCCGGTCGGGTTCTGGAACTCGGGGATCAGGTACGCCACCGTGGGCCGGGTCGCGCGCAGCTCGGCCAGCAGCAGCTCCTCCTCCCACCCGTCGACCGGATCGACGCTGCTCGTCACCACGCGCGTCCGGTGGGCGCGCAGCGCGGCGAGCACGTTCGGGTAGGTCGGCGACTCAACGAGCACGGCCTGTCCGGGCGAGACCAGCAGCCGCAGGATCAGGTCCACCGCCTGCTGAACGCCGGTGGTGACGAGGATCTGGTCCGGGCTGGTGGGCAGCCCCCGGCCGGTGAAGGCGGCCGCGATGCGCTCACGCAACGCCGGCAGACCGCTGGGGTGGTACCCGGCGCCGGCCGTGTAGCGCGGCAGCTCGTTCGCCGCCTCGGCGACCGCCTCGGCGAACTGGGCGGGCGCCACCGGGGCGGCGCAGCCGAGGTCGATCATGTCCCCGGCGTCCTCCGGCGTCCACAGCCCGGCCGAGCCGACCCGCTGCCCGCCGGGGATAGCCGTGAAGCTGCCCGAGCCCCGCCGGCTGGTGAGGTGGCCGGTCTCCCGCAGGTCCCGATAGGCGGCGGTGACCGTGGTCCGGCTGATGCCCAGGGCGTCGGCGAGCTCCCGTTCGGCCGGCAGCCGTACGCCCAGGGGTATCCGTCCGTCCCGCAGCAGGCCGCGGATCGCCGTGGCCAGCGCCGCGTACTCGGGCACGCGCCGGCCGTTGCCGTTGGCCCGGTTGGCCCGCCACTGGTCGAGCAGGCGGGCCAAGTGGCCCCCTCGAATCGCGTTGACCAAGGCCAGTCACCCCGAATTGGCTCTTTCTTGACCGAGAACTGGCCTTCATAGTGGCAGCCATGGCAGTAACTGGCAAGGACGACTACAGTCCACTCCCGATCCGAATCCGCCCGGCGGCACGTCTCGTCAATCTCTACATCGGCCTCTGCCTATACGGGCTCAGCATGGCGCTCATGGTCGAGTCCCACCTCGGCAACATGCCGTGGGACGTCTTCCACCAGGGGATCGCCAGCGTCACCGGCCTGTCGTTCGGGACCATCGTGATCATCGTCGGCGCCGTCGTCCTGCTGCTGTGGATCCCGCTGCGGCAGCGCCCAGGGCTCGGAACCGTGTCCAATGTGATCGTCATCGGCCTGGCGACCGACGCCGCGCTGGCCGTGCTGCCGACCCCGTCCGCGCTGTGGACCCGCGCCCTGTTCCTGACCGCCGGGATACTGCTCAACGCGGTCGCGACCGGGCTCTACGTCGGCGCCCGGCTCGGCCCCGGCCCGCGCGACGGGCTGATGACCGGGCTCGCCGCGCGGGGCCACTCGATCCGCCTGGTCCGCACCGGCATCGAGGTGAGCGTCGTCCTCATCGGCTTCCTGCTCGGCGGCACGCTCGGCGTGGGCACGATCATCTACGCCCTGGCCATCGGCCCGCTCGTGCACGTCACGCTGCCGCTGCTCACGATCCGCGTGACGCCGCCCGCCCTCGGGACCAACCCCGCACCGGCCAACCCGTGACGGGCGAGGGCGCCCGGGCGGTGAGCCAGGAAAGTCAGCGGACGGGGTAGCCGGCGGCGCGCAACGAGTCCTTGACCTGGCCGATCGTGATCTCTCCAAAGTGGAACACGCTGGCCGCGAGCACGGCGTCCGCCCCGGCCGCCACGGCCGGGGCGAAGTGCTCGACCGCGCCCGCCCCGCCCGAGGCGATCACCGGGACCGTCACCTCCCGCCGGATCGCCGAGATCAACGGCAGGTCGAAGCCGTCCTTGGTGCCGTCGCGGTCCATCGAGTTCAGCAGGAGCTCGCCCGCCCCGAGCTCGCAGGCCCGCACCGCCCACTCGATCGCGTCCAGGCCGGTGCCCTTGCGGCCGCCGTGCGTGGTCACCTCGAAGCCGCTGGGCAGCCCCGACGCCCGCCGCACATCCAGCGACAGCGTCAGCACCTGCCGACCGAACCGATCCGCGATCTCGGCCACGAGCTCCGGGCGGGCGATCGCCGCGGTGTTCACGCCGACCTTGTCCGCGCCGGCCCGCAGCAGGGTGTCCACGTCGGACACCGAGCGGACGCCGCCGCCGACGGTGAGCGGGATGAACACCGTCTCGGCCGTCCGACGTACCACGTCCAGCATGGTCGCCCGGCCGTCGGCCGACGCGGTCACGTCGAGGAAGACCAGCTCGTCGGCGCCGGCCGCGTCGTAGGCGGCGCCGAGCTCCACCGGGTCGCCCGCGTCGCGCAGGTTGGCGAAGTTGACCCCCTTCACCACCCGTCCGGCGTCCACGTCCAGGCAGGGGATCACCCGTACCGCGACCGTCATGATCCCGCCTCCCCGCAGCAACGTCCGGCGGCGGTCACGACGACACCGACCGCAGCGTCTCCAGCGCCTCGGCGACCGTGAACGCGCCGGCGTACAGGGCCTTCCCGGTGATCACGCCCTCCACCCCCAGCGGCTCGAGCGTGGCCACCGCCCGCAGGTCGTCCAACGTGGAGATACCGCCGGACGCGATGACCGCCGCCGAGGTCCGTGAGCAGACGTCGCGCAGCAGGTCGAGGTTCGGGCCCCGCATCGTGCCGTCCTTGAGGATGTCGGTCACGACGTACCGGGCGCAGCCGGCCTTGTCGAGCCGCTCCAGCGTCTCGTAGAGGTCACCGCCGTCCCGGGTCCAGCCGCGTGCGGCCAGCGTGCGCCCGCGGACATCCAGCCCGATCGCCACCCGGTCGCCATACTCGCCCACCACCCGGTCGCACCACTCCGGGTTCTCCAGCGCCGCGGTGCCGATGTTCACCCGCGCCGCCCCGGTGGCCAGGGCCGCGGTCAGCGACTCGTCGTCGCGAATGCCACCGGAGAGCTCGACCTTCACGTCGAGCCGGCCGATGACCTCGGCGAGCAGCGGCGCGTTGGAGCCCCGACCGAAGGCGGCGTCGAGGTCGACCAGGTGGATCCACTCCGCACCGTCCGCCTGCCAGGCGAGCGCGGCCTCCAGCGGGTCACCGTACGACGTCTCCGACCCGGCCGCCCCCTGCACGAGCCGGACGGCCTGACCCCCGGCGACATCGACGGCCGGCAACAGCACCAACGTCACGGTCATCCACCTTTCGTACGCAGGCGAGCCGCAGTCATAGACGCATCCCCTTTCGGTCGAACGAGATCACGGCCACGACCGGCAGGAGGAGCAGCACCAGGACGGACAGGCCGATCCGACTCGTCAACGAATCGACAAGAAACCATACCGGAAGCAGCAGCAGAACGCCGACACCCACGATCATCGCCCGTTGGGCCGGGCTGCGCCGCCCCAACCCCCAGGCCCGGTGCCCGCGGCGCGGGATCAACCGCCGCACCAGCGCCGCCCACCGCTGGCGGCGGCGCAACCGGCGCAACCGGGCCGCCTCCGCCGCCGCGCGGGCCGCCTCCCGTTCGGCCCGCCGGCGCGCTCGCTCCTTGCTCATGACCGAGCGGTGGGGGTCATGACGGCGTTGGTGAGGCGCATGACGGCGTTGGTGGGGCTCATGACAACCGGGTGGGGCTCATGGCAGCGTGGCGAGCCAGTTGCGCAGCAGTGCGCAGCCCAGGTCACCGGACTTCTCCGGGTGGAACTGCGTGGCCATGATCGGACCGGCCTCGATGGCGGCCACAAACGGTACATTGTGGACAGACGTGGTCACCCGACGGCCGTCGGCGAGCGCGGGCGACGGGTGCGCGGCGTACGAGTGCACGAAGTAGAAGCGGCTCTGTTCCGGCATGCCCGCGAAGAGCACCGAGCCGGACGGTGGGTGCACCACGTTCCAGCCCATGTGCGGCACCACCGGGGCATCGAGCCGGGTCACGCCCCCCGGCAGGAGGCCCAGCCCCTTGGTGACCACCCCGTGCTCGTCGCCGTACTCGAAGAGGATCTGCATCCCGACGCAGATGCCGAGCACCGGTCGCCCGTCCGCCACCCGGGCCGCGATCATGGGACCGGCGTCGATGGCGTCGAGGCCGGCCATGCAGGCGGCGAAGGCACCCACGCCGGGCACGACCAGGCCGTCCGCGTTGGCGGCGTCCACAAGGGAGGATGTCACGGTCACGTCGGCGCCCGCCCGGTCGAGCGCCCGCTGGGCCGAACGCAGGTTGCCCGATCCGTAGTCGAGCACCACCACGGAAGGACGCTTCATCGGTCAGCCCCCACCATCCACAACACCCCGGCCGCGGCGGAGAGGACGGCGAGCAGGCCGAGCACGACCACGACCGGCCACCGGACGCCCTGCCGGCGCAGGGAGATCGCACCACCGAGCAACAGGCCGGCGAGGCCGAGCAGCAGGATGGGCAGGACCGTCCTCATCGGACACCCGGCCGGCCCGCCGCGGACACCCTAGATGCCATCCGGAAGCTGCCCCATCACCTGCAGGAACGTGTCGACCTCCTCGGCCGTGCCGACCGAGACGCGCAGATACGAGGGGATGCCCACGTCCCGCACGAGCACACCCCGGTCGAGCAGGAACTGCCACACCGCCTTCTCGTCCCGGAACCCGCCGAAGAGGACGAAGTTGGCGTCGCTGTCAGGCACCGTGAGGCCGAGCTCACGCAGGCCGGCGACGAGCCGGTCCCGCTGCGCCTTGACCGCCTCCACCTGGCCGAGCAGGGTCGACGCGTGCGCGAGCGCGGCCCGGGCCGCGGCCTGGGCCAGGGCGGAGAGGTGGTACGGCAGACGGACGTGCTGCAGGTACTCGATGGCGTGCGGCCGGCCGATGAGGTAGCCCACCCGGGCGCCCGCGATGCCGAAGGCCGCGCTCAACGATCGAGTGACGAGCAGGCGCGGGAACCGGCTGATCAGCTCGACCGCGCTGCGGGTCCCGTCCCGGCTGAACTCGACGTACGCCTCGTCGACGATGACGACCCCCGGGGTCTCGGCCGCCACGGCCTCGACGGTCTCCAGCGAGACCGCGGAGCCGGTCGGGTTGTTCGGGGAGCAGAGGAAGACGAGGTCAGGCTGGAAGACGCGCACCTGAGCCTTGGCCTGCTCGGGGTGGAGGTGGAACTCCCGCGTACGGTGGCCGTCCAGCCACCCGGTGCCGGTCGCCGCCGCCACGTGCGCGTGCATCGGCCGCGACGGCGAGAAGCCCATGGCCGTACGGCCGTGGCCGCCGAAGGCGAGCAACGCCTGCTGCTGCACGTCGGCGGACCCGTTGCCGACCCAGATATTCGCGGCCGTCATCCCGTGGCCGACGTAGTTGGCCAGGTCCTCGCGGAGGGCGAGCGCGTCCGGGTCGGGGTAGCGGTGCAGGTCACGAACCAGGCCGCGCACCGACTTCTCGATCGAGTCAGCGACCGCGTCGGGCACGGGGTACGGGTTGCCGTTCGTGTCCAACCGCACGGCGGCGTCGACCTGCGGGACGGCCTGCGGCGCCCGGCTCCGGAGGTCATCGCGCAGCGGAAGATCCTCGAACGGGTCAACCAGTGTCACCATCGCGCCCTCTCCTCGCTCCTTAGTCCCTACCCGAAGACCTGCTGACGTCGAGGTGTTCACTGACCCGAGAACCGTACCGTGGCCGCATCCGTGCGGCGCGAGGTCCTCAACCCGCACGAGCAGGCCCGAGCGAGTCAGCTCGGCGCCGAGTCTAGTCCCGGACGCCGGAGCGGTCCGAACGCCGGTATTGGCCGCTCCGTCCGGTGGTCGTGGGAACTCGCCATGCTGATCGTGGGGCTCGTCGTTTCGTCCCGGCTCGACACACCCCGTACCCTCCAGGCATGACCAACACCGAGCGGACGGTGCTGCCGCTCTTCCCGCTCGGCACGGTCCTCTTCCCTGGGCTGGTGCTGCCGCTGCACGTCTTCGAGCAGCGGTACCGGGAGCTGGTCCGCTCCCTGCTGCACCGGCCCGACCGGGAGCGCGTCTTCGGCGTGGTCGCCATTCGCCGCGGCTGGGAGGTGGGCCAGCGCGCCGACGAGATCGACACCTACGACGTCGGCTGCACGGCTGCGATCCGCAAGGTCACCGAGAACCCGGACGGCACCTATGACATCGTCACGGTGGGCCGAGACCGGTTCGTGATCACCGA
The DNA here is from genome assembly GCA_019690055.1 of Micromonosporaceae bacterium. Lineage (GTDB taxonomy): Bacteria > Actinomycetota > Actinomycetes > Mycobacteriales > Micromonosporaceae > DATBGZ01. The sequence goes on along the minus strand of JADGGF010000032.1, from coordinate 9,181 downwards.
GCGGGTGCCGGCGGCGACCCCGTACGCGCAGGCGGCGGTGACCTACCTGCCCGAATCGCCCGGGCCCGAGGGGGCGGCGGACGCGCTCGGGCCCCGCGTGCTGGCCGCGTTCCGGTCCTACCTGCGCGCCTATCGCACCGCCGCGGCCGGACAGGAGCAACTCCCGGACGATCCGCTGGTGCTCTCCCACCTGGTGGCCGCGACCGCGTCCCTGTCCGTCCCCGACCGGCAGGCGCTGCTCGCCGCCCCGGACACCGCGACCCGGCTGCGCGACGAGCTCCGCCTGCTGCACCGGGAGATCACCCTGTTGCAGCGGGTCAGGGCGGTTCCGGCGCGCCTTTCGGATCTGCGGGTCCGCCCGGGGCCGAACTGATCCCGGATTGCCAACTGAGCCCAGGCGGCGAACTCAGTCCAGGTGACGAACCGAGCCCGGGTGACGGCGGGGCCAGCGGCGGCCCGAGGGGCTCAGGGAACGCGTCGCCCGGCCCCTCCTCCGGCTCGTCAAGCGGATACGGCCGCAGGTCGGGGTCGACGGCGAACCCGGCGAGCATGGTGTAGGTCAAAGCGGCCGCGAGCGCCTGGGCGAAGACGGCCGCGGTGCGGTGCGGCTGCAGATCGCCGCGATTGAGGTCCGTGACCAGCAGCGACAGGGGGCCCTCGAGCCGGCTACCAACCGGGGCCGAGGCCGCGAGCGTCTCGAACTGCGCCACATCCAGTTGCGCCCCGATCCACCAGCCCAGATATCCACCGACCAGCGACCCGAGCACCAGCGCGGCCAGGACGGCGACTCCGCGCTGGTGGCGCAGAAACAGCCACACGGCGACCGCGGCCAGCACCCCGGCGACCAGGCCCAGCAACCCGAGCCACCCCTCGGCCGCCACCGGCTGCTCGGGCTGGGCGTTGCCGTAGAAGTACTGGCCCTGATCGACCTTGACGATCGGCAGGCGGGGGGCAACCAGGCGCCACACCTGGCCCACGGCGACGCCCAGCGCCACCGCAGCCAACCCGGCCACCGCGATCGGTCGGCCCAGGGGGCGCCGCTGACCGGGCAGCTTCCCCGCCGGTGCAGGGCCGGCGTCGCTCCACCATGGCTGTGCTGCGTTCACCGGGCCAATCCTGCCGCACGTATCGGCTGAACGGTCGGCTCCCCCGCCTCCGTACACTCCGGACGTGACACGACTCGACCGTCTCGTCGGCCGCGCCGCCTCCCTACCGAAGACGGTCGTGGCGACGGCGTCGACGATCGTGCTGCTCGCGGCCGCGGCCGTAGTCGTGACCTGGGTCCGCGGCCAGGAGACGACCGACCTGGCCGACGAGGTGATCGGCCGGGGGACCACTCCCACGGCCACCCCGAGCCCGACGCCGACCCCCGACCTGTCGGCGACGCCGGAGCCGTCCGCGACGCCGGAGCCCTCGACGACGCCGGCCGGTGGGAACGGCCCCGTCGTCGTGGGTAGCAACCCCGCCCCCGGCTCGGGTCAGTGGGAGTACGCGGGCGCCGGTCCCACCCTCGGCTACGCCGGGCAGATCTGGACCTACCGCGTGGCGGTGGAGAAAGGGCTGCCGGTCTCGCTCGCCGAGTTCACCGCCCTGGTCGACGCGACGCTCGGCGACCCGCGCGGCTGGACCGGAAAGGGCGAGCGGCGGTTCCAGCGGGTCGCCGGCTCGGCCAACTTCACGGTGTACCTGGCCAGCCCGTGGACGGCGTACAACCTGTGCCGGTCCGTGGTCGACATCCGCATCGGCGGCGTGCCCTACACGAACTGCCAGGCCGGCGCCCCCGTGGTGATCAACTCCGACCGCTACCTGCACGGGGCCAGCGCCTTCACCGGCGGCCTCGACACGTACCGGCGGTACGCGATCAACCACGAGGTCGGGCACCGGTTGGGCCGCGTACACGTCAACTGCCGCGGCGCGGGCCAGCTGGCCGACGTCATGCAGCAACAGACGCTCGGCCTGCAGGCCTGCCAGCCCAACGCCTGGCCGTACCCGAACAACCCGGCCCCGCCACCGCCGGCCGATCCGTCACCGTCCGATCCCCCAACGGCCGAGCCGACCGAATCAGCCTCGCCGACCGACCCATCGTCGGGCGGTACCGACCCGCCCTCCGACCCGGGCGACCCGCAGCCCTGAGGCTCCGCCGTCGCGGATCGTGGACGGTGTGGAACCCCACAGGGGTCCCCGTTCTCACGATCGCGATAGCGGCGGCGGTGGGGAGGTTACGTGGCGAGTGCGTTGGGGCCGAGCAGCTCCTTGAGGTCGGCCATGAGCGCCGGGGTGTGCGCCACCCGGTCCGGCCCGAGCCGGAACAGCTTGGGGGATTCGCCGCTGAGCAGGCGCAGGTGAACCTCCACCGAGCCAGGATGGCTGGCGAGCACCTGCTTGAGGCTCTTGATGAGCGGCGGCGTGCACTTCGACGGCGGAAGCTGCAGCACGATCGGCTTGGCCGAGCCGGGGGTGGTGGCGGTCAGGTCGGGCAGCTTCAGGTCCATCGCCATCAGGCGCGCCTGCTCGTCGCGACGATCGATGCGGCCCCGCACGACGACGATCGCGTCCTCGGCGACGTACTGCCCCACGAGCTCGTACGTGCTGGGGAAGAAGAGCACCTCGACCCCACCGTCCATGTCCTCGAGCATCGCCGAGGCCCACGCCTTGCCCTGCTTGGTGATGCGTCGCTGCACCCCGGTGAGGATGCCGGCGAGCGTGACGACCCGGCCGTCCTCGACGACGCCCTCCTCGCTGAGCTGGGCGATCGAGGTATCGGCCTCTTTGCTCAGAATGTGCTCCAGGCCCCGCAACGGATGGTCGGAGACGTACAGCCCGAGCATCTCGCGCTCGAAGGTGAGCCGATCCTGCTTGCTCCACTCCCCCTCGGGGATCGGCGGGGTCACCGCGACCTGGATCTGCTGCTGGGGGTCGTCGCCGAACATGCCGGCGAACAGGTCGAACTGGCCGGCCGCCTCATTGCGCTTGACTTCCATGAATGAATCGATGGCATCGGCGTGCACCGCGAGCAGCCCGCGCCGGGAGTGGCCCAGCGAGTCGAAGGCGCCGGCCTTGATCAGCGACTCGACCGTCTTCTTGTTGCAGACCACCGGGTCGACCTTGCGCAGGAAGTCGTAGAAGTCGGTGTACGGCCCCTTCTCCTGGCGGGCCCGGATGATCGCCTCGACCACGTTGGCCCCGACGTTGCGGATCGCGGCCAGCCCGAACCGGATGTCCTCACCGACCGAGGAGAACCGGGCCATGCTGGCGTTGACGTCGGGCGGCAGCACCTTGATGCCCATGCGGCGGCACTCGGCCAGATAGACCGCCGACTTGTCCTTGTCGTCGCCCACGCTGGTGAGCAGGGCGGCCATGTACTCGGCCGGGTAGTTCGCCTTGAGGTACGCGGTCCAGTACGAGACCAGTCCGTAGCCGGCCGTGTGGGCCTTGTTGAAGGCGTAGTCGGAGAACGGGACGAGGATGTCCCACAGCGTCTTGATGGCCTCGTCGGAGTAGCCGTTGGCCCGCATACCGTCGCGGAACGGCCCGTACTCCTTGTCGAGAATCTCCTTCTTCTTCTTACCCATCGCGCGGCGCAGCAGGTCGGCCTTGCCGAGCGAGTAGCCGGCCAGCTTCTGCGCGATGGCCATGACCTGTTCCTGGTAGACGATCAGGCCGTACGTCTCGTCGAGGATGTCGGCCAACGGCTCGGCCAGCTCGGGATGGATCGGCACCACCGGCTTGCGACCGTTCTTGCGGTCGGCGTACTCGATGTGGGCGTTGGCACCCATCGGGCCGGGACGGTAGAGGGCGAGGACCGCGGAGATGTCCTCGAAGTTGTCCGGCGCCATCGCGCGCAGCAGCGAGCGCATCGGCCCACCATCGAGCTGGAACACGCCGAGCGTGTCACCCCGGGCGAGCAGCTCGTAGGTCTTCTTGTCGTCCAGGGGCAGCGTCTCCAGCACGAGGTCGACGCCCCGGTTGGCCCGGATGTTCTCCAGGCAGTCGTCGATCACCGTGAGGTTGCGCAGGCCCAGGAAGTCCATCTTCAGCAGACCGATGGACTCGCATGCGCCCATGTCCCACTGGGTGATGATCGCGCCGTCCTGCTCCCGCTTCTGGATCGGCAGCACGTCCAGCAGCGGCTCCCGGGACAGGATCACGCCGGCCGCGTGCACGCCCCACTGGCGCTTGAGCCCCTCCAGCCCCTTGGCGGTGTCGACCACCTTGCGCACGTCGGGCTCGGACTCGTACAGCGTCCGGAACTCGGCCGCCTCGGGGTAGCGCGGGTGGCTCGGGTCGAAGATGCCGGTCAGCGGGATGTCCTTGCCCATCACGGGCGGCGGCATCGCCTTGGTGATGCGGTCTCCGAGGGAGAACGGGTAGCCCAGCACCCGGCAGGCGTCCTTGATGGCGGCCTTGGCCTTGATCGTGCTGTAGGTGATGATCTGCGCGACCCGCTCCTCGCCGTACTTCTCCGTGGCGTAGCGGATCATGTCCCCGCGCCGACGCTCATCGAAGTCCATATCGATGTCGGGCATCGACACGCGGTCGGGGTTGAGGAAGCGCTCGAACAGCAGCTTGTGGGCGATGGGATCGAGCTCGGTGATGCCCAGCGCGTACGCGATCAGGGCACCCGCGGCCGACCCCCGGCCCGGGCCGACCCGGATCCCCTGCGACTTGGCGTACCGGCACAGGTCGGCGACCACGAGGAAGTAGCCCGGGAAGCCCATCTGGCAGACGACGTTGAGCTCATACTCGGCCTGGCGCCGGTGCTCCTCGGGGATGCCGTCGGGGAAGCGGCGCTCCAGCCCGCGGGCGACCTCCTTGCGCAGCCACGACTCCTCGGTCTCGCCCTCGGGCACCGGGAACTGCGGCATGAGCTTGCGCGGGGCGAAGATCTCCCCGTAGTCGCCGACCCGCTCGGCGATCGCCAGCGTGGCGTCGCAGGCCCCCGGCACCACGCCGTCCCACAGCTGGCGCATCTCCGCCGGCGACTTGAGGTAGAAGTCGCGGGCATCGAACTTGAACCGCTTGGGATCGGCGAGTGTCGATCCAGACTGCACGCACAGCAGCACCTCGTGGGCCTCGGCGTCGGAGGCGTACGTGTAGTGCAGGTCGTTGGTGGCGACCGCCGGCAGGCCCAGCCGCTTGCCCAGGGTGAGCAGGTCCTCCATCACGCCCCGCTCGATCGGCAGGCCGTGATCCATGACCTCGAGGTAGAAGTTCTCCTTCCCGAAGATGTCCCGGAACTCGCCGGCCACCTCGCAGGCCCGCTCGAAGTCGCCGATGCGCAGCCAGGTCTGCACCTCGCCACTGGCGCAGCCGGTGGTGGCGATGATCCCCTTGCCGTACTGGTGCAGCAACTCGCGGTCCACCCGGGGCTTGTAGAAGTAGCCCTCGAGGCTGGCCAGCGAGGCGAGCCGGAACAGGTTGCGCAGGCCATCGGCGTCGGCGGCCAGCATCGTCATGTGGGTGTACGCCCCGCCGCCGGAGACGTCGTTCTCGCCGCCGTCGGCCCAGCGCACCCGGGTGCGGTCGAACCGAGACGTGCCGGGCGTGAGGTACGCCTCCATGCCGATGATCGGCTTGATGCCGGCCCCGGTCGCCTGCTTGTAGAAGTCGTACGCCCCGAAGAGGTTGCCGTGGTCGGTGATGGCCAGGGCGGGCATCTCCAGCCGGGCCGTCTCGGCGAGCAGGTTCTTCAGCCGGGCCGCGCCGTCGAGCATCGAGTAGTCGGTGTGTACGTGCAGGTGGACGAACGAGTCACCCACAGCCAGCACCCCTTCCGACCTGACTCATGCCCAAGCAGACAGGCGTGCGCCGCCCGCACCTCCCAGAGCTACCCGAGGCTAGCCGCGAGGAGCGGGCATGATCCAGCCTGACACGACGGAATCGGCAAAGTTCGCTCCAATACCTCGGCCCGGCCCTGGCCGGGACCACCGCCCGACGGGTCGAGGCACCCGGACACCCCGGCGGGTCCCGGCCCACCCATCAGTGCTGCAGGGCCGAGACCGGCTGCACCCGGACCGCCCGGCGCGCTGGCCACAGTCCGGCCAGCAGTCCCGTGGTTGCGCTGGCGACCACCGCCACCGCAGCAACCCAGAGGTCCAGCACCGGCGCCCACCTGTTCCACAGGCAGACCACCGCAACAACCGTGACGCCGGCGCACACACCAACGAACCCACCGAGGAAACCCAGCGCGGTCGTCTCACCGAGCAGCTGCGCGAAAACGTGCACGGGCCGCCCACCGACCGCGCGCCGTAGACCAATCTCCGCCGTCCGCGCCTGAATCGCGGCCGTGGCCGAATTCGCGATCGAAACCGCCCCGATGATCAGGGCGACGGCGCTCAGGATGAGACTGGACCGGGTGACGTTTCCTTCGATCTCCCGTCGCAGCGTCCGCGGATCGGGCGGGGCGATCGCGCGAAGGGCCGACGGCCGCTCCGGCCACAACACCACAGGCGCCTGCTCCGCGATGAGCTGCGCCGCCCCCGGAACGGTCGAAATGAGCACATCGGTGGGCGTCGTGGGCGCGATCCCGGCCATCACCGAGGCGGGCACCATGCCGCCCAGCATCGCCTCGGGTCGCCGCTCAACCGCGTCGTAGATGCCAATAACCGTGAATGCGGTGTCGCCGACAAATACCGCCCCACCGGGTCGCGGCACACCTAACCGGTCGGCCATGGGCTTCGCCAGCATGATGACCTTTTGCTCGGTGGTCTCGTGGAACCAGTCGTAGGCTCGGCCAGCGACCACACGCGGACCCATCACCGCGACGGCCTGCGGATCCGCACCCATGAGTTGCACGTTCACCGGCGGATTCTGTGGCAGGCGGGTCAGGCCGATCTCTATGGGCATGACTCGCCACCCAGCTGATTCCACGCCGTTCAGTGCTCGCACCCGGAGCAGCCGATCCTCCCGATGCCAGGATCGGTCCATTCCTGGGGACGCCTCGATGCGGACCTCCGTCGCTCGGCGCAGATCAAAGGCGTCGCTGACCTGCCGTTCGAGCGTCGACACGAGCCCCAGGGTCACGACGAACGACGCCGCCCCAAGCACCGTGCCAACCGCCGTAAGTAGTGATCTGCCCCTATTCCGCAGCACGGACGTCGCGCATTCCCAGACCAGGTCGCGCGCCCGGAGGCGTGAGGGCGCCAAACCCAGCTCGTCCAGGACGCTCTGGCGACTCGCGAGACCTCCACGACCTGACCGTCGTGAACCACGACTCGCCGCTTGCCGCGCCGGGCCACATCCTCGTCGTGGGTCACGAGCACCACGGTCAATCCATCACGGTGCAACTCGTCGATCAGGTCGAGGACGGCCCGAGTATTCACACTGTCCAGGTTCCCGGTCGGCTCATCACAGAGAAGAACGCGGGGCGAACCCGCCACCGCACGAGCGATCGCCACCCGTTGCCGCTCGCCGCCGGAAAGCGAGCGCGGATCCGCGTCGATCCGGTCCGCCAGACCAACCCGAGCCAGCGCATCCATGGCCACCCGCCGGCGCTCGAGACGACTCCGTCCGTTGTAGAGCATGCCCATCTCGACGTTCTCCAGCGCCGACCGGGCGGGCAGCAGGTGGAACGCCTGAAACACGAACCCGAACATGCGACCGCGGATGGCGCAGCGCTCACCCTCACTCACTCGGGCCACGTCAACGCCGTGGATGAGGTAGCGACCGCCGGTCGGCGTGTCCAGCAATCCGATGAGGTTGAGCAGAGTCGACTTTCCCGACCCCGAGGTGCCGGTGACCACCAGGTAGTCACCAGGCTCGATGTCCAGCGAGGTGGGCTTGAGCGCGCTCATCCCCCATTTGTAAGGTGACCTATCGAGACGCATGCTAGATCAAACCACGGTGACGCACAAGGCCCGTCAGATGCGCTATGCATAAATGCAGGAATACGTGGATATCTTCGCTGCTTTCCGCACATGGGCAATGGACACCGCACCCCGCGCACTTGGACACCCACCCGCACGTCGGTGCGTGGCGATTACCGTAAGTCACATAACAAGTTGGCAACAGAACAGGTCCTCCGCCTGCGTCGGCAGAGGAGCCAGCGCCGTTACCGTGCCTGCACCCTAAGGCGGGAGCGGCGGCAACCCCGCGCCAACCTGATCATGCTGAGTGCTCCACCGTGATGCCCTGAGGTCGATCAGCTAGCGGGCGTACCGAAGGGCTCCATGATCACAGCCGCGGCCATGAGCCAGGCCTCCCGTGTGGCCGGCGCGAGCGCGGTGTGGTCGATCCAGCCGCCCCGCTCCAGGACCGGGTCGTAGGGCACCACACAGACCGCGCGGTTGCGCGATCGGAAGTGGCGCACCAGGTCGTCCTGCAGCGGGCCGGGCCGCGGCGTGGTCATCGAGATGATCGTGACCGCGTTGGCCACCAGCTCGGCCCGCCCCGCCTCGGTGAGCACGTCCATCATCCAGTCGGCGCTGAACGCGGAGTCCTCGCGCGGCACCGTGGTGATCACGAGCTGGTCGGCCGCCTCCATGATGGTGCGCCAGTTGCCGCTCTCCACATTGTTGCCGGTGTCGACACAAATAACTTCATGGGTACGCGTGAGCAGGTCGAGCACCCGGCGTACGGTCGGCGGGTCCAGCCGCCAGGCGAACCGCGGGTCCTCCTCCCCGGCGAGCACGTCGTAGGTGCCGTCCGAGGCGTGCCGCAGAAAGTCATCGATACGAGCGGCCAGCGCCGGACCGGTGTTGAGCTCCACCTCCGCCAGCTCGGAGACGAGGTGGCGGATCGTTCGCGCGTGCCGGGCGCTGCCGGCCCGCAGGCCCAGCGTGCCGCGCAGCTCGTTGTCGTCCCAGGCCACCACCCCGCGGCCACGCGCGCCCCCGATCGCCGCCGCCGCGAGCACGGTGGCGGTGGTCTTGTGCACGCCGCCCTTCGGGTTGGCGAACGCGATCACCCGTGGCGTGTCCAGTTGGCGCCGCAGGATCGCCACCGCGCGCTCGGCCGGACTCCCCGGGGCCGGCACGATCCCCAGCGGCGCGGGCGAACCGCTGCGCTGGGCCGGCACCGCGTACGCCGCCGGGTAGGCGGCCGGCTGGCCGGCACCGTACTGAGCCGCACCGCCGGTCGTTCCGGCCGGTGCCGCCGCGGCCGGGTAGCCGCTGGCGGCGGGATACTGACCACTGGGCTGACCGGCGGCCGGGTACGTCCCCGGCGGAGGCGTGGGCGGTTG
>JADGGF010000550.1 GCA_019690055.1 Micromonosporaceae bacterium | reverse complement strand
TGGCGGCGCCGCCCCCCTCACGGGGACGGACGCCGCCGAGTATCAAACAGTTATCTATGTATTAGTTGACCTCGCTCTGGGACATCTCGCCCAGCTCGCGAGCCTGACGGGCCCGCGCCCGCATCGCGATGCGACGCGCGCCGTCACTAGATCGATGAGCCTCGCTGTGAGGCTGAGGCATTCGGGCTCGGGTCAGGGTTTCTTGGAGGATATTCATGTCGGTGCCTCGGAAAGTCGTCATGGTCATCGGCTCTTCTGTGAGTAGGTGCTGTTCACAATGTGGGAGCACTGCATTGGTCAGGCGACCTTGAGCTCGCGGGGCTCGGCCGGCCCGCCAGCCACCGGGGCGCCCCCGGTCAGCATGCGGACGCGGAGCGCGACCTCGTTGCGCAGGCTCTCGTCGCGAGCGAGCTCGTCCTTGCGCGGCCGACCACGCGGACGCTTGCGCGCCACGACGGCACCCCGCTCGAAGATCTCGCCGCCCCAGACACCCCAAGGCTCACCGCGCTCGAGCGCGCCGGCGAGGCACTCCGCCTTGAGCGGGCAGCCCCCGCACAGGGCCTTCGCGACCTCCAGGTCGGCCGGGTCGTCGGCGAACCACAGGTCGGGGTCGTACTGGCGGCACGGCAGCTCCGTGTCAACCCCGACGGTCAGCGCGGTCAGCGCACCGTCGAGCGGAGCGAACGCCAGGGTCATCCCTGATCACCTTTCTTGTTCGTCGTTGCGGTTGATCTCGTGAATCGACTGCATGACTTCCACCGATGCCCCGCCAGCGGGCGAGGGCGAAAAACACTGAGGCCGCGGATCCCGGTTTCGGGTTCCGCGGCCTCGAGGTGAGCCGAACGGCCTAGGTTCGCTAGACCGATCGTCGTCCTCGAGGCGGGATCCCGCGGGCGTCGGTGCCCTTGGCAATGTCGTCACCAAGCTGCTGGTTCCGGATCTCACCGGAGGCCATGGCAACACGGCTCGACATGGCCGCACCCGCGACGGCCACACCCGTGGTGGGGGCGGCGGCCGGGGTACCGATGTACTTGTTGATCTTCACGGTGCCGAAGCTCTCGGCTCCCGGCAGCACGGCAGCCGCCGGCACGAGCCCAAATACGGACTCGGTCCGCACGACGGTCGCAGCAACCGGCCGGCCCAGCGGTTGGGCCATGACGGACGCCAGGCGTGCCGACACCACCGGCGAGCAGACAGCACGCAGCGCCGACGGTCGCCAATCGATCAATGTCGTGGCCATCGTCGTCACCGCCTCTCGCTCGTCGCTGTCGACACACACAGGGTGAACCGACGCTGTACTGCGCCGGCTGTTGAAGAGTAAGCCGCCCGGGCGGGTGTGAGCAAAGTGATTTACGCCTTCACGGGCCTCGTTTCGGTAACGGATTGGACTCGGCCCCACCCGCGGGGGCCGTTCGGCCGGTCGTCACCGGGCCCGCCGACGCCCTACAACCGTCGGTCCTTGGGCCGTCGCTGCGCCGACCGTCACCCGTCCAGAGCTCACCGTGACGCATTCGGAAATCAGCGTCACGCATCCCGGGTTCACCGTCACGCAGTCAGCGGCACACGATCACGCATTCAGCTGCACTGTGTCGGCGGTCACCATCCGGCCTCTCTCAGCCGTCACTCAGCTCACGTCACCCGGCGGCCCGACCACCCGGTGGCCCGACCACCGGCAGCCCGTCACCCGGCCACGGCCGGGCCAACCTCTGCGATCACATCATCGGGGCGGGCGCCCGCGACCAGCTTCAGCACCGCGTCCCCGTATCGGGTGAGCTTGTGCGCGCCGATGCCGCTGATCGTCACCAACTCCGCCTCGGTGCGCGGCCGCCGCTCGGCGATCGCGGTCAGGGTCAGGTCGGTGAAGACCACGTACGCCGGCACCGACTGAGCCTGGGCGACCTTCATGCGCCACTGCCGGAGCCGCTCGTACAGCTCTTCATCCATTGTGGACGGACAAGTGGCGCACCGGCCGAGCTTCCGGTCGACCGGCGCCGTGAGGTTGGCCCCACAGACCCGGCACGGCGTCACGATCAGTCGCCGTCGCGTTCCGTCGGCGTCACGGGACTCCCGCCGCCCCTTGGCGCCCGGCCCGCTGCCATCGGCCCCCGAGGAGACCAGGGGCAGAAAGCGCGACGGACGCCGGGCCCGCCCGCCCTCGGCTCGAGCGGTCGCGTACGACAGGGTGAGCCACTGCCGGGCCCGGGTGATCCCGACGTAGAAGAGCCGCCGTTCCTCCTCGATCGCAGCCGGCGTGCGCGCGTACGTCGTCGGCAGCACGCCCTCGACCAGGCCGACCAGGAACACCGCGTCCCACTCCAGGCCCTTGGCCGCGTGCAGGCTCGCGAGCGTGACACCGTCCACTGTGGGCTCATGTTGCAGCGCGGCCCGGCGCGCCAGCTCCTCGACGAACCCCTCGAGGGTCACCTCGCCCCGCCGGGCGTACTCCTCGGCGAGGCCGACCAGGGCGGCGACGGCCTCCCATCGCTCGCGCGCGGCCCCGCCGGCCGGTGGGGCCTCGGGTCGCCAGCCCACCGCCTCCAGCGCCGCGACCACGGCCTCCCGCAGCGGCAGGGCGGGGTCGGCCGTCCGGGTGGCGGCCCGCAGCGCGGCGACGGCCCCCCGGACCTCCGGGCGGTCGAAGAAGCGCTCGGCCCCGCGCACGACGGTCGGCACCCCGGCTTCGGCGAGCGCCTCTTCGTACGCCTGCGACTGCGCGTTGGTCCGAAACAGCACGGCGATCTCGCGAGCCGGCACACCGGAGGCGATCAGCTCCGCGCACCGCGCCGCCACCGCCGCCGCCTCGGTGGCCTCATCGGGGTAGCCACGAAGCACCGGCTCCGGTCCGGCCGGCCGCTGGCCGACGAGCTGCAGCCGAAACCGGGCCTCCTCGCCCTGTGACTTGCTGATGACCTCGTTGGCCAGGGCCACGATCTGCGGGGTCGACCGGTAGTCGCGCACCAGCCGGACCAGCGTGCCCTCCCGGCCGCTGCGACAGCGGCGGGCGAAGTCGAGCAGGTAGGAGGAGCTCGCCCCGGTGAACGAGTAGATGGTCTGGCTCGCGTCGCCCACCACGGTCAGGTCGTCGCGCTCCCCCAGCCAGGCCCGCAGCAGCCGCTCCTGCGCCGGGTTC
>JADGGF010000549.1 GCA_019690055.1 Micromonosporaceae bacterium | reverse complement strand
GGGCTAACCCAGTTGCTGGGGGTGAGGGCCGGCCAGTACGGTCCGACGCATGCAGATCCGTCCGGCGCGGCCGCCGGAGCAGCCGGCCATCGAAGCACTCGTCGCGACGGCCTTCGGCGAGCAGCCGGGCGGGACACTCACCCAGCTGTTGCGAATGCTGGACTCCTCCGGCGCGGTCCGGGCCAGCCTCGTGGCCGTCGATGACGGGCGGCTCGTCGGTCACGTCCAGCTCAACCGGTGCTGGCTGGATGCGCCGCGAGCGTTGGTCGAGGTGCTGGTGCTCAGCCCGCTCTCGGTCGATCCGAGCCGGCAGCGCGAGGGCATCGGCACCGCCCTGGTCCAGGCGGCCCTGGACGAGGCCCGGCGTCTGAACGCCCCGGCCGTGTTCCTCGAGGGCAGCTGGCGCTACTACGGCCGGCGGGGCTTTCAGGCGGCGACGCCGCACGGGTTCATCCGCCCGTCGAACCGGATCCCCGAGCCGGCGTTCCAGGTGGCGCTGCTGCCGGCGTACGAGCCGTGGATGACCGGCCAGCTGGTCTACTGCGAGGCCTTCTGGGCCACCGACACCGTCGGCCTGCGCGACCCGATGGTCGAGCACCGCGTCGCCGGCGACCGTCCGGCGGCGGTGTGGGTGGTGGCCGGGCCACCGGGCGCCGGAAAGTCCACTGTGGCCGGAATCCTGGCACAGACCCTGGCTCCGCCAGCGGCCGTGCTCGACAAGGACACGCTCTACAGTGGATTCGTCGCCGCCACGCTGGCCGCGGCCGGCCGGCCGTACGGCGAGCGCGAGGGGCCCTGGTACGACGAGAACATCAAGAAGCACGAGTACGCCGGGCTGGTCGCGGCCGCCCGCGAGATCCGCCGGCACGGCTGCCCGGTGGTGCTCGTGGCGCCGTTCACCAGCGAGACCCACGACGCGGACCGCTGGGCCGCGTTCGTCGACGCGCTCGGCGGGGCACCGGTCCACCTGATCTGGCTCCGCATCGACGCCGACACCCTGCGCCAGCGCCTGGTCGAGCGGGGCGACCCCCGCGACGCGGCGAAGCTGGCCAACTACGACCAGTTCCTCGCCGCGATCCGGGCCGATCAGGCGCCACCGGTACCCCACTACGCAATCGACAACCGGCGTCCGGGGACCGAGCCACTGGCCGCCACCGTCGCCGGGGTCGTGGCCGCCGCGCGGGCGACGTACGCCCCCGCCTCAGCCGTCCCGCGGTGAGCGAAGGTTGCGCATCGCCTCCACCAACGTGTCGTGGATGTACGTCAGACCGGGATCGGTGCCGCCACCCCACTCGCTACCGGCCGCCTCCGCCGTCGGCTCGGCCTGGGCGGCCGCGGCCCAGTCGGCCTCGCTCCAGGTCGCCTCGGGGTCCTGCCGGTAGATCCACCACAGGTTGCCCCACGGGTCGAGCACGCGCGACAGCTGGGCGCCGAAGAAGTCCGTCGGCTCGGTCACGACGCGCCCGCCGAGCCGACGGGCCCGCGCGAGCGTCGCCTCGAGATCGTCGACGTAGACCTGCAGCAGACTCGGCGTGTACGGCCAGTCGGGCTTGCGGTCGGCGAGCATCACGATGGAATCCCCGATGCGCACCTCGGCGTGCAGCAGCAGGCCGTCGTCATCGACCGTGTGCGCCGCCTCAAGTTCCTCGCCACCGAAGACCTCGCGCAGGAAATCGATCACTGCCAACGCATCCTGGGTGATGATGAACGGATTGACGGTGTGGTAACCCTCGGGAGCCAAGGGCTTGGTCATCGTTGCCTCCTTCCTCTGCAGCCAAGCGCATCCGCGCCGGACGCCACGCTAGAGGCGGTAGCGGTCAGGCTCTGACCTTCATAGGCCCCGTTCACCCATACGTATGCGTCGAATTGTCGGCCTCGGGCCGCGTGGACCTGGACCGCGGAGCGCCGGGAGCGAAGCGACCAGAGCGACATGGGAAGGCCACGCACCAAGGGCCCGAGGCCCGTGCGAGCGAACGCGAGCACCAGAATCACCCGCCTCGGGCACGGTACCCTCCATGTGCCTCGATTGGCAGCGGATGCGCTCCCCCGGGTGACGGCGGATGGACCAGAACGCGGTGGCGGCCATGAGCCCGCAGTGGCGGGACGCGCTGGTCCGCGCGGCCGGCCTGCCCCCGGCGACCGGCTGGGTTGTCCTGGGCGGCGGCACGTTCAGTTCGGTGTTTCGCGTCGCGACCCGCGACGGCGACGTCATCGTCAAGGTGCCACCGGACCCGGGCAGCCCGCTGATGACCTACGAGCACGGCATCACCGCCACCGAGGGGCTGTACTACCGGCTCGCGGCCGCGCACGGCATAACGGCGGTGCCGCAGGCCCTGTACCACGGGCAGGTCGGGGGCGTCGAGGCGCTCGTGCTGTCCGTGTGCCCGGGCCAGCCGTGGCCGGCGGTGGCGGACCGGCTCACCGACGACCAACGACGGGTGCTGCGCCGGCGGGTCGGCCGCGAGGTCGCCGCCCTGCACCGGATCGTCGGCTCCGGCTTCGGCTACCCGGCCCGCCCGCTCGTCCCGACCTGGCGGGCGGCGTTCCTCGACATGATCACGATGATGCTGGCCGACGCGACCCGCTTCGGGGTCCCCCTCCCCCGCGACCCGGCCGACATCGTCGCCATCATCGAGCGGGTCAGTCCGGTGCTGGACGAAGTCACGACCGCGACCTTGGTGCATTTCGATCTCTGGGACGGCAACATCCTCGTCGGTCTGGACGCCGATCCCGCCCGCCCGCGCCTCGGTGGTCTCATCGATGCCGAACGCGCCTTCTGGGGCGACGCCGCCTGGCTGGCGCAGGCGTACGAGTGGATCGATGCGCGCCTCGGTGAGCTCGGCCACGAGCGCACCGGCCCGATCGAGCAACCCCACGTCTATCCATGGTCGACGGTGCTGCGAAGCTACCGGTGCCGGCGGAAGGCCAAGATGATCACGGCCTGGGCGCCGTGGCCGAGGATGGCCGGGACGTCTCCAAAATGGACTCTGTCAAGAACCGGCCGGGAACGCCGAGGAACGGACCGGCGCCCGGCCCCTACGTGGCCGGTGATGCCGGTACACGGCCCCCGGCACCGTCCGTGACTTCGACCACGATCAACCTGGGCCCCCATCATCCGCGACCGGACGCCCGAGC
>JADGGF010000548.1 GCA_019690055.1 Micromonosporaceae bacterium | reverse complement strand
GGACTCGTGGGCGTTCCGGGCCGCGCTGCACGAGCTCACCACGATGCTGGTCTACGAGGCCACCCGGGACACCGTCGTGGAGACGTACCCCATCACCACGCCGGTCGCGCCGACGGTCGGGTACCGGGTGGCAAACCCGCCGCTGCTGGTTCCGGTGTTGCGGGCCGGGCTCGGCATGTCCGAAGCCGCGCTGGCGCTGCTCCCCGAGTCGTCGATGGGCTTTGTCGGCCTGGCCCGCGACGAGGAGACGTTCCTGCCCCGGGCCTACCTGGAGTCGTTGCCGACCGACCTCACCGGCCGGTCGGTCATCGTGCTCGACCCGATGCTCGCCACCGGTGGCTCGCTGGAGCACTGCGTCCGGCTCATCGCCTCCCGGGGCTGTGAGGACATCACGGTGATCTGCGTCCTCGCCGCGCCTGAGGGCATCGCCCGGCTGGAGGCGGCGGACCTCCCCATCCGCCTGGTCACCGCGGCCGTCGACGAGAAGCTCAACGAGCGCGCCTTCATCGTCCCCGGCCTCGGCGACGCCGGTGACCGCCAGTTCGGCGGCATGCCGCGATTCGCGGAGTAGCGCGGTTCCCAGAAAGTGACTTTCGGGGCGGGCTGGGAGGCCGCGAGTGCCCGGAAAGTGACTTTCTGGGCAGCGACGGCTACAGGCCGAGCATGGTGGCGACCTCGGTGCCCAGGGCGGCGAGCCCGGCCCGGGCCCGGTCGCGGGCGGCCGCCACGTCGTCGCCGGCCACCGGCTCCTGGACCTCCAGGTAGATCTTGAGCTTCGGCTCGGTGCCGCTCGGCCGCACCACGACCCGGGCGGTCGATGTCCGGAACGTGAGCACGTCCGCGTCGGGGGCCCGGTCATCGGCGGAGACGACCGGCTCGTCCAGCAGCGAGGCCGGCGGCTTGGCGCGCAGGAGGGCCATCATCTCGGTGATGCTGGCCAGTGACTGGACGCGCACCGAGATCTGGTCGGTGGCGTACACGCCGAACTCGCGGGCCAGGTCGTCCAGCCGGTCGGCGAGCGTACGCCCCTGCGCCTTGAGCCCGGCGGCCAGCTCGGCCACGAGCAGGGCGGCGGTGATGCCGTCCTTGTCCCGTACGTGATGCGGCGCGACGCAGTAGCCCAACGCCTCCTCGTAGCCGAAGGCCAGGCGGTGCGGGTCCGCCCGCACGATCCACTTGAATCCGGTCAGCGTCTCGGCGTAGTCCACCCGGCGCGCCTTCGCAAGCGCCCGAAGCATCGAGGACGAGACGATCGTCGTGGCGTAGCAGCCGGAGACCCCGCGGCGCATCAGGTGGTCGGCGAGCAGCACACCGACCTCGTCGCCGTGCAACCTCCGCCACCCGGTCTCGGCGGGAATGGCGACGGCACACCGGTCCGCGTCGGGGTCGTTGGCGATCGCGATGTCCGCGCCGGCCTGCGCGGCCGTGCGCAGCACCAGGTCCATGGCGCCGGGCTCCTCCGGGTTGGGGAACGCCACCGTGGGAAAGTCCGGGTCGGGTTCGGCCTGCTCCGCGACGACCGTCAGCGGGGCGAAACCCGCGCGGGCGAAGGCGGCGCGGACGACGGCGGCGCCGACACCGTGCAAGGGCGTGTACGCGACCGCGAGCTCGGCCCGCTGCGGCGGCGTGACCGTGCCCGCGTCGAGAACGGCCACGGCCCGCTCCACATAGGAGTCCACAATGGAGTCATCCAGTGTGGAGTAATCGCCGCCGAGCGGCACGGCGGACAGCGAGCCGACGGCGCGGATGGCCGCCTCGATGCCGGTGTCGGCGGGCGGCACGATCTGGGCGCCGTCCCCGCCCGGGCCGCCCAGGCCGGCCCCGAGGTAGACCTTGTAGCCGTTGTCCTGGGGCGGGTTGTGGCTGGCGGTGACCATCACGCCCGCGCAGGCGTCGAGCAGCCGCACGGCGTGGGCGAGGACCGGCGTGGGCAGCGCCCGGGGCAGCAGCAGGGCTGACCGGCCCGCCCCGGCGGCGACCCGCGCCGTCTCCTCGGCGAAGACGCGCGACTGGTGCCGACCGTCGTAGCCGATCACCAACGGACGGTGCCCGTCCCGTTCGCGCAGCCAGGCCACCAGCCCGGCCGCGGCCTGCCGGACGACCGCGAGGTTCATGCCGTTCGGCCCGGCGCGCATCGGGCCTCGCAGGCCCGCGGTGCCGAAGGTCAGCGTGCCGGCGAACCGGTCGGCGAGCTCGGCGGCCGTGGCGGGCAAACCGTCGATCAGGCCCTGCAGCTCGGCGCGTGAGGCGGGATCGGGATCGTCGGCCACCCACTGTTCGGCCCGCCGGCGCAACTGTTCAACCTCGTCCACGCGGTAATTCTGCGCGACCCACCGTCGCCAGGAATCGGCGACCTGCAAGAACCGGAACGCGAGGAATCGGCGACTAGAGGAACTGGAACGAGCGGACCATCTCGTCGTAGATGACCCGGCTGGTGGCGAAGTCCCCCTGATCCGTCGTGAGGAAGAGGTGGTAGGCCGTCCCGTCCCGGACCACGGCCCGCCAGATGCCGTGCCGCTGGGCGTCGCCTTCGCCGCAGAGGTACTCCAGCTCCGCACCAACCAGACCGGCCAGCGATGCTTCGACCAGTCTCACTGGGACGAACGGGGCCGGGCACACGTCCGGGTCCTGCAGGCGTACCTGCGCGCCCTGGAGCAGGACCATGGCCGTGGCGTCCGTCGACTCCACCGTGATGCGGACCCAGCGCGTGCTGTCCGGGTCGCGGTAGTCCACGGAGGAGTCGTCATCCGTACGCTCCCAGCCGGCCGGGACGTTGAGCGCGATGCCGCGCTCGCGGTACTCCTGTGTCTCGATCGCCGGGCCCGTGGACTCCGACCCCTTGTCGCCGCCGAAGGCCCCCGACCAGGCGGCGACGACGATCGCGAGCAGGATCGTCACCAGCCCGGCTGCGACGATGACCCGGGGGCGGTTGCGGGGAGCGAGGGCCTCGCGCCGGAGGTTGCGCAGCTCAGTGGCGATCCTCGCGGTGACCTGCGACGTGCGCGAGGGCGCCCGTCGCCGGCCCACATGCTCCCGCCGGCCGGTCGTCTCGCCCGGACGGGTGCGGGAGCCCCGGCCGGCGCTGTGTCGGGGTCCGCTGCTCTTCGAGGGGGCCCCGCCCCAGCTGGCGCCCCCGGCCCAGCTCGGC
>JADGGF010000547.1 GCA_019690055.1 Micromonosporaceae bacterium | reverse complement strand
CCGAGGGCGAGTACTACAGCGAGGCCCCGCCCCCGTTCTGGGCATTCGCCTGGGCCGGCGGCCAGGGTCTGGCCCGGTACCTCCTCGACCACCCGGCCGAGGTGGCCGGCCGGAGCGTCGTCGACCTCGCCTCGGGCAGCGGCATCGTGGCGATCGCCGCCGCCCTGGCCGGGGCGGCCGAGGTGTGGGCGGTGGAGATCGACCCGTTGGCGGTCAACGCGATCGAGCTCAACGCGACGCTCAACAACGTACGGCTGCGGGTGATCGGCGAGGACGTCCTCGACCGCGGGCTGGCTGACCTCGGCGTTCCGGTCGGTGGCGACCCGGCCCCGCTCGTCGTCGCCGGGGACGTGTTCTACAGCGAGAACATGTCGGCCCGGGTGCTCACGTTTCTGCGCCGCGCCGCCCGCGACGGCGCCGATGTGCTGGTGGGCGACCCGGGCCGGGCGTTCTTCCCGGGCGACTACTTCACCGCGATCACCGCCGCCGAGATGCCCGTCCGCCCCGAGCTGGAGTCCACAACCTCGCGCATCGTGACGATCTGGCGCATCAATCCCCGCGGCGCCGCCCACCGCCGCCCCCGCCGGCCGAAGGGCGGCGCCTGAGGCGACCACCGGTGGCCCCGGGTCACCTCAGGCGCGGACGCGGGCGTTGGTTGGGTCGTAGAGGGGCCGCAGGGACACCCGGGCGGGGTGACGTACGCCCGCGACGTCGACCGTCCACTCCCCACCGTCCACCCAGGACGTGGTGACGGGCTCGTCCGCCTCGACCATCGCCAGGCCGACCGCGCCGCCGAGGGTGTGCCCGTACGACGCGGCGCGCACGTACCCGACCGGCTGGCCGGACCGGTAGACGACCTCACCGTGGTACAGCAGGGGTTCCGGATCGGTCAGCAGCACCTGGACCAGCCGGCGCCGCGGCGGCCCGGCCTCCTTCGCCGCCAGCACCGCGTCGCGGCCGAGGAACGGCTTGTCGGCGGCGACCGCGAACCCCAGACCGGCCTCCAGCACGGAGTCGGTGTTGTCGATGTCGTGGCCCCAGTCGCGGTACGCCTTCTCCAGCCGCAGGCTGCCCAGGGCCTTGAGCCCGGCGTGACGCAGCCCGACCCCGCGGCCCGAGCGTTCCAGGTCCGCGGCGGCGGCGACGATGCGGTCGTAGACGCCCACCGCCTGCTCGGTCGGCACGTACAGCTCGTACCCCAGCTCGCCGAGGTACGTGATCCGCACGCACAGCACGCGGGCGAAGCCGATCGGAATCTCGCGGGCAGCCCGGTACGGGAAGGTCGCGTCGGACATGTCCACTGTGGTCAGTGCCTGCAGCAGCTCCCGGGAGCGCGGTCCCTGGACGTTGATCTGCGCCCAGGCCGAGGTCACGTCGGTGGCGAACGCGTGGGCCTCCGCCGGAGTGTGCCGGCGCAGCCAGGTCAACGCGTGCCGGTGCGCCGTGTCGGAGGCGACCACCCAGTAGGTCTGCTCGTCGAGCTTGGTGACGGTGAGGTCGGCCTCGATCGTGCCCCGCTCGTTGAGCCACTGGGTGTAGGTCACCCGCCCAGGCTCGCCGTCGACCCGGTTGGCGGACAGCCACTCCAGGACCCGGCCGGCATCCCGCCCCTGCACGAGGAACTTCGCCATGAACGACATATCCATGACGATGACGTCCTCGCGGGCGGCCCGGTGCTCGGCCGCCCAGCGCTCGAAGTAGGCCGGGCGGCCCCAGGTGAGCGGCCCGGGGTCGGGGTCGCTGCCCGGGCCGGCGTACCAGTCCGGCGATTCCCAGCCGCTGACGTCGCGGAAGTACGCCCCCTGCGCGGCCAGCCGGTCGTGCAGGGCCGACCGCTTCGCCCCGCGGGCCGTCCGCATCGGACGGTTCGGGTAGTGGGCGGCGTACACCAGACCCAGCGCCTCGACCGTCCGGCTGGCCCGGTACTCCGGCGTGGCCTGGTACGGGTGCAAGCGATCGACATGGACACCCGTCACATCGATGTCGGGCTGACCGTCCACAATCCACTGAGCGAGCGCCCGCCCCACCCCGCCGCCGGTGAGGATGCCGATCGAGTTCAGCCCGGCCGCCACGAAGTAGTTGCGCAGCTCGGGTGCCTCGCCGATCAGCGGGGCGAGGTCGGGGGTGAAGCTCTCCGGCCCGCAGAAGAACAGCTTCACGCCGGCGGTCAGCGCGGCCGGCACCCGGTGCATCGCCGTCTGCAGGTAGGGCGCCATCCGGTCCCAGTCGGGCGGCAGGGTCGAGAACGAGGCGTCCGGCGGGATCGCGTCCACGTGCCACGGCGCGCTGACCGGCTCGAAGAGCCCGACGAGCAGCCCGCCGCCCTCCTCGCGGTAGTAGCCGTACGACGCCGGGTCCTCGAGCACTGGCAGCGACTTGTCCACACCGGAGAGTGGCTCGGTGACGAGGTAGTAGTGCTCGGCGGCCTGCAGCGGGATGCTGACCCCGTCCGCCTCGCCGAGCTGCCGGGCCCACATGCCGGCGCAGTTGACCACGACCTCGGCCTCGATGAACCCGTACGGCGTGTGGACGCCGGCGACCGCCCCACCCCGCTTCGCCACGCCGGTGGCGGGCACACCCTCGATGATGCGCACGCCGCGCTGGCGGGCGCCCTTCGCCAACGACATCGTCACATCGACCGGATTCACCCGCCCGTCACCGGGCACGTAGAACCCGGCCAGGATGTCGTCGGTGCGCGCCAAAGGGAACAGCTCGCCGACCTCGCGCGGCGAGATCTCGTGCACGTCCACGCCGAGGTGACGGTTGAACGTGGCGACGCGCCGGTACTCCTCGAGGCGGTCGGCGTCGGCGGCCACCTCGATGAACCCCACCGGGGCGAACCCGGTGGCCAGGCCGGTCTCGGCCTCGAGCCGGCTGTAGAGGTCACGGGTGTACTGGCGCATCCGGATCGACGTCTCCGACATCGACCCGAAGGTCACCATGAGCCCGGCAGCGTGCCAGGTGGTGCCCGAGGTAAGGCGGTCACGCTCGAGCAGCACGACGTCGGTGACACCGAGGTGAGCGAGGTGGTAGGCGACGGAGGTGCCGATCACCCCGCCGCCGATGACGACGACCCGTGCCCGGTCTGGGATCTCCACGCCGCCGACCCTATTGCCCCACCCCGACCGCCCCGGAACACCCCCGGGGTTG
>JADGGF010000546.1 GCA_019690055.1 Micromonosporaceae bacterium | reverse complement strand
TCCTGGTGCTCGCCGAGCAGTTCCTGCACCCTGCCCAGGGCGCTGGCGAGCGCGCTGGCCTCGCCGCCGAGAACGGCGGCGACCGCCTCGACGGCGTAGCGGGCCCGCTTGCCGTTGATGCGTACCGCGTGCCACACCTCGTCCGGCGCGGTCGGGTCGAGCTGCCCCGCGCCGACCACCCCGTCCCCGCCGTACGCCAGCCGCTTGTACGGCCGGGCGACCAGGCGGGGCAGGATTACCTCCGCCGAGTCCTCCGCGTGGCGGGTCACCTGGGGCTCGTGCCAGGCCTCGAGCAGCGTGTCGAGCAGGCGGTGGTAGCGCTCGTCGCACATCACCTTGTCCAGCGCGGCCAGCGCATCCTCCTGGCGCACCGCGAGGTCGGCGTCGATGCGGGCCACGCTGGCCGGGTCCAGCGGCGCCAACGGGTCCTGCGCCGCCGTCTGCCGCAGGCGAGCCCGCAGCACTTCGGCGGCGCGCGCGGCGCCGAGCGCCGCGGCCAACCAGCCCAGCTCGGTGCGCAGCCGGCTGCTCCACTCCCGGGACAGCACCGGGGCGAACGTGCGCAGGTCACTGCGCAGGCGGCGGCAGCCCACCCGCATCTGGTGCACCGCGGTGTCGTCCTGACCGATCGGGGCGCGCAGCCGGACGAGCGGATCGTGGGTGACGATGCGCGCGATGTCGCGCTGGATCGTCACCGTCACCACGTCGGCCACGGTCGGTCGGCGGGGCAGCCGCGTCGGAGCCGCCGGCCAGTCCGGCGGTTGCAGGGCGGCCGGCCCCAGGGCCCGCACGTGCTTAGGGGTGAACTCGCCCACCACGGCGCCCGCGTCCCGCAGGGCCACCTCCACCTGGTCCAGCAACCGGGCCCGGCCCGCCTTGCGCTCCACCTCGATCTCGCGGAACTTCAGCGCGACCCGGCGTCCGTCCGGCACCGTCACCGTGTCGTCGACCACCTCGACCGCGACCCGGTCCTCGCGGTCGCAGAGCTGGTACGCCTGGCGGACCGTCGCGAGGGTCACGACCGGCGCGACCGGGGCGCCGCGCGTGTAGACGGTGACGAGGTCGAGCAGGCGTTCCGGCGGCGCCGAGGCGGGGCCGACCATCGAAACCTCGGTGCGGACGCCCGGCACATCGGTCGGCAGCTTCACGGTCCACGGCTCGTCGTCGCCGCGGCGGAACCGCAGACTGGCGCCGGCCCGGGCCAGCCGCAGGTCGGTGGTGTCGAAGTAGGTGGCGCGGAGTTTGCGTTGCGGGCGCACGATGAGGCGGCCCCCCTCGGGCACGCACTCAGTGAGGTCGGGCATGGTGAACCCGGCCGCGACCTCGTACTTGCGCTCCTCCTCCAGCATTGATCCAGCTTAACCGGCCGTACCGGCGCATTAAAGAGCGAGGCGTCGTTTGGTTACGGGCAAACCCGGGAAAATTCCTGACAGAAGTGCTTGCCCGACCCAGACACTGCGCTTGGCCGCGCTTTGCCTGTGGGGAAGCAGTCGACTGTCTAATCGGGACGGCCGGTGGCCCGCCGGAGCAGGGCCTGTTGCACATCCTCCACAGGAGACTGTCCATTGTGGCTGCGCCGCCGCCACGAGCCGTCAGGGAGCAGGTCGAAGCCGCCGGCCCGGTCGCTGGTGATCGCCTCGAGCACCCAGCGCAGCTCCGCCTCAGCGGCCGGGTCGGTGATCCGCACCAGGGCCTCGACCCGGCGGTCGAGGTTACGGTGCATCAGGTCGGCCGACCCGATCCAGAACTCGTCGTTGCCCCCGTTGCCGAACCGGAAGACGCGCGAGTGCTCGAGGAACCGGCCCAGGATCGACCGTACGCGGATCCGGTCGGACAGCCCCGGTACGCCGGGGCGCAGCGTGCAGATGCCGCGCACGATGAGGTCGACGTCGACCCCGGCCTGGCTGGCGCGGTAGAGAGCGTCGATGATCTCCTCGTCCACGATGGAGTTCACCTTGATCTGGACCAGGCCACCCCGGCCGGCCGCCGCGTGCGCCGCCTCCCGCTCGATGCGCTCGATGATGCCGGAGCGCAGCCCGTGCGGGGCGACGAGCAGGCGGTTGTACGCGGTCTGTCGGCTGTAGCCGGTGAGCACATTGAACAGATCGGTGAGGTCCTCGCCCACCTCGGGATCAGCGGTCAGCAGCCCGAAGTCCTCGTAGCTGCGGGCCGTCTTCGGGTGGTAGTTGCCCGTCCCGATGTGGCAGTACCGGCGCAGCTGCCCGCTCTCCTGGCGCACCACGAGGGCGATCTTGCAGTGCGTCTTGAGGCCCACGAGTCCGTACACCACGTGGCAGCCGGCGCGCTCCAGCATCCGGGCCCAGCCGATGTTCGCCTCCTCGTCGAAGCGGGCCTTCAGCTCGACGAGCACGACCACCTGCTTGCCGGCCCGAGCCGCGGCGATCAGCGCGTCCACGATCGGCGAGTCGCCGCTGGTGCGGTACAGCGTCTGCTTGATGGCCAGCACGTCCGGATCGGCCGCCGCCTGCTCGATGAACCGCTGCACGCTCGTGGAGAACGAGTGGTACGGGTGATGCACGAGGATGTCGCCCTCCCGCACCCGGGAGAAGACGCTGCGCGGAGTCTCCCCCTCGGCGAACTGCGGGTGGGTCGCCGGCACGAACGGGCGGTCCTTGAGGTCGGGGCGGTCGACCTCGTTGTAGATCTGCCACAGGGCCGACAGGTCCAGCAGGCCCGGCACCCGCACCACGTGCTCGGGCTGCATATCCAGCTCGCGGACGAGCAGGTCGAGCACGTAATCGGAGATCGTGTCGGCCACCTCGAGCCGGACGGGCGGGCCGAACCGGCGGCGGGCCAGCTCCCGCTCCAGCGCCTGCAGGAGATCCTCGTCGCGGTCGTCGTCGACCTCGAGCTCAGCGTTGCGCGTGACCCGGAACAGATGGTGCTCGATGATCTGCATGCCCGAGAAGAGCTGCCCGAGGTGGGCCGCGATGAGCTCCTCCACCGGCACGAACCGGGACCGGCGGGGGCCACCGTCGGCCGTGGTGGCCGTACCCGCGCGGCCGGGGTTGTCCACCGAGACGAACCGGGGCACGTTGTTGGGCACCTTGATGCGGGCGAAGAGCTCCGGCCCGCTGTCCGGGTCGCGCACCACGACCGCGAGGTTCAGCGACAGCCCCGAGATGTACGGGAAC
>JADGGF010000545.1 GCA_019690055.1 Micromonosporaceae bacterium | reverse complement strand
GCCCCCCCGTCGCGTCACCGGAGCGTCGCGTTACCCCACCCGTCACGTCAACCGCCCCGCACCCTACCGCTTGACGCGAATAGCAAGACGGACGTACGGTTTGTTTTGACGAAACACACCTGGAGCGACGCGCGAGGTACGCCGGACTCGGGGGACGGCGCTGCGAGAGACTGCCACGTGAGACCGGCGGCGTGCCGCCGGACCCCGAGCGAGGCGCGGCGTACCGTGATCGCGACGTACGGAATGGGGACGGACCCGAGCGAGGGAGTTGGGTTGTGGCCAGCCTGGACACCTTCGGCGCCCGCGGCGACCTGACGGTCGGCGACCAGCGCTACGACATCTACCGGATCACGGCCGTGCCGGGGCACGAGCGGCTCCCGTACAGCCTGAAGATCCTGCTCGAGAACCTCCTGCGCACGGAGGACGGGGCCAACGTCACGGCCGAGCACATCCGCGCGCTCGGCAACTGGGACCCGACCGCCGACCCGAGCGTGGAGATCCAGTTCACCCCGGCGCGAGTGCTGATGCAGGACTTCACCGGCGTGCCCTGCGTGGTCGACCTGGCCACGATGCGGGAGGCGGTCCGCGACCTCGGGGGTGACCCCACGCGCGTCAACCCCCTCGCCCCGGCCGAGCTGGTCATCGACCACTCGGTCATCGCCGACATCTTCGGCCGCCCGGACGCGTTCGAGCGCAACGTGGAGCTCGAGTACGGCCGCAACAAGGAGCGCTACCAGTTCCTGCGCTGGGGCCAGACCGCCTTCAACGAGTTCAAGGTCGTGCCGCCCGGCACCGGCATCGTGCACCAGGTCAACATCGAGTACCTCGCCCGCACGGTGATGGTGCGAGGCGGCCAGGCCTACCCCGACACGGTCGTCGGGACGGATTCCCACACGACGATGGTCAACGGGCTGGGCGTGCTCGGCTGGGGCGTGGGCGGCATCGAGGCGGAGGCCGCCATGCTCGGTCAGCCGGTCTCGATGCTGATCCCCCGGGTGGTCGGGTTCAAGCTGCACGGGTCGCTGCCCGAGGGCACCACTGCCACTGACCTGGTCCTCACCATCACGCAGATGCTGCGCAAGCACGGCGTGGTCGGCAAGTTCGTCGAGTTCTACGGCGAGGGCGTGGCCGCGGTTCCCCTGGCCAACCGCGCCACCATCGGCAACATGAGCCCCGAGTTCGGCTCGACCTGCGCCATCTTCCCGATCGACGCAGAGACGATCCGCTATCTCTCCTTCACCGGCCGGTCTCCGGAGCACGTGGCGCTGGTCGAGGCGTACGCGAAGGAGCAGGGTCTCTGGCACGACCCGTCCGCGCCGGAGCCGGTCTACTCGGAGTACCTCGAGCTGGATCTGTCCACTGTGGTCCCGTCGATCGCCGGCCCCCGCCGTCCGCAGGACCGGGTCGTGCTCGCTGACGCCAAGGCCGCGTTCCGCCAGGCCCTGCCCGACTACGTCAAGAACGGGGTCGACGAGGCGGTTCGGGAGAGCTTCCCGGCCTCGGACGCGCCGGCCTCGAACGCCCGCGCCAACGGCCGGCCGCACAAGCCGACCCCTGTCACGCTGAACGGCCAGACGTACGAGCTGGACCACGGCGCGGTGGTGATCGCGGCGATCACCTCGTGCACCAACACCTCCAACCCGCAGGTCATGCTCGGCGCCGCCCTGCTCGCCAAGAAGGCGGTCGAGCGGGGGCTCTCGGCCAAGCCGTGGGTGAAGACCACGCTGGCCCCCGGCTCCAAGGTGGTCATGGACTACTACGCCAAGGCCGGGCTGGTGCCCTACCTGGAGAAGCTCGGCTTCAACCTCGTCGGGTACGGCTGCACCACCTGCATCGGCAACTCCGGGCCGCTCATCGAGGAGGTGTCGGCCGCGGTCAACGAGGCGGACCTCGCCGTGGTCTCGGTGCTGTCGGGCAACCGGAACTTCGAGGGCCGCATCAACCCCGACGTGAAGCTGAACTACCTCGCCTCGCCCCCGCTGGTGGTGGCGTACGCCATCGCCGGCACCATGGACATCGATCTGACCACCGAGCCGCTCGGCACCAACCCGAGCGGGCAGCCGGTGTACCTGCGCGACATCTGGCCCTCCGCGCACGAGATCCAGGAGGTCATCGACGCGGCGATCTCGTCGGAGATGTTCAGTAAGGACTACGCCGACGTCTTCGCCGGCGACGAACGGTGGCGGTCGCTGCCCACGCCCACGGGCGAGACGTTCACCTGGGACGAGTCATCGACCTATGTCCGTAAGCCGCCGTACTTCGAGGGCATGACGGCCACGCCGGCCCCGGTCACCGACATCACCGGTGCCCGCGTGCTGGCCAAGCTGGGTGACTCGGTGACGACCGACCACATCTCCCCCGCCGGCTCCATCCGGCCGGACTCCCCGGCCGGGCAGTACCTGCTGGCCCACGGCGTGGAGCGCAAGGACTTCAACTCGTACGGGTCCCGGCGCGGCAACCACGAGGTGATGATCCGGGGCACGTTCGCCAACATCCGGCTGCGCAACCAGCTGGTGCCCGGCGTGGAGGGCGGCTACACCCGCAACTTCCTCACTGGCAACCAGGAGACGATCTACGACGCCGCCATGGCCTACCAGGCGGCCGGCGTGCCGCTGATCGTCCTGGCCGGCAAGGAGTACGGCTCGGGGTCCTCGCGTGACTGGGCGGCCAAGGGCGCCATGTTGCTCGGCGTGCGGGCCGTGATCGCCGAGTCGTTCGAGCGCATCCACCGGTCGAACCTCATCGGCATGGGCGTGCTGCCGCTGCAGTTCCCCGAGGGCCAGAACGCCGACTCGCTCGGGCTCACGGGTACCGAGACCTTCACCATCGAGGGAATCACCGAGCTCAACGAGGGTCGGACCCCGCGCACGGTCCGGGTGAGCACCGACACCGGGATCTCGTTCGACGCCGTGGTGCGCATCGACACCCCCGGCGAGGCGGACTACTACCGCCACGGCGGCATCCTGCAGTACGTCCTGCGCAAGATGCTCGCCTGACGGCCCCGCGCCCCCATTCGCGTTGATCTAGGGCTTAGGGTGGTGGTTGAAGATCAACTCACCACTCCAAGCCCTAGATGTCGTGTCCACGGAGGTTGGTGACGCGGCTGATGGGTGGTTTGCCGCCGAGCGCGGTGTGGGGCCGGTGGTGATTGTAGATGTG
>JADGGF010000544.1 GCA_019690055.1 Micromonosporaceae bacterium | reverse complement strand
GTGTCTCGTGGGCTGGGATTTGTTTATAAGAGACAGCCCCCGTGAGGGCCGGCCCGCCCCGTGAGGGCCCACCGGTAAGGGCCGGTGGCCGGAATGGGCGGTGACCGGCCCGGCGTCGTCCCGTAGACTCATCCAGCACGTGCAGGGTGCACGACAACTGAACACCTCATCCAGAGGGGCAGAGGGACCGGCCCGATGAAGCCCCGGCAACCACTCGCGTCGCCCACGCAACGACGCCGCAGCGCGAGCAGGTGCCAAGTCCGGCCCACGCCGCGGCGGCGTGGGAAAGATGAGAAGGGAACCAGGATGGTGGTATCCGCGGCTTCGTCTCTGGTCTGTCGTAACTGTGGCGCGCAGGTTCCGCTGCGCCCC
The DNA here is from genome assembly GCA_019690055.1 of Micromonosporaceae bacterium. Taxonomy (GTDB): domain Bacteria; phylum Actinomycetota; class Actinomycetes; order Mycobacteriales; family Micromonosporaceae; genus DATBGZ01. The sequence continues at coordinate 2,794 of JADGGF010000544.1, read as the reverse complement.
CAGCACGCGTGTTTCGAGTGCTTCGGCCCGCTCGAGATCGGTTACGACACCGCCGCGCTCGCCCGGGTCACGCGGGCCGACATCGAGGCCGGGCCGGCGAACATCTGGCGGTATGCCCCGCTGCTGCCGGTCGGCCAGGACCCGGACAGCCGGGTCACGCTCAACCCGGGGCTGACCCCGCTCGTGCGGGCCGACGCGCTCGCCGAGGCGGTGGGGCTCCGCGCTCCGCTGTGGGTGAAGGACGACTCGGCCAACCCCACGCACTCGTTCAAGGACCGCGTGGTCTCGACGGCGCTGACCGCGGCCCGCGGCTTCGGCTTCACCCGGTTCGCCTGCGCGTCGACCGGCAACCTCGCCAACTCGGTCGCGGCCCACGCAGCCCGGGCCGGCGTGCCGTCGATGGTCTTCATCCCCCACGACCTCGAGTCGGGCAAGGTGCTGACCACGGCCGTCTACGGCGGTGACGTGGTGGCGATCGAGGGGTCGTACGACGACGTGAACCGGCTCTGCTCGGAGCTGACCGAGACGGATGAGTTCGAGAAGACGGCATTTGTCAACGTAAACATTCGTCCCTTCTATGCGGAGGGCTCGAAGACGCTGGGCTACGAGGTCGCCGAGCAGCTCGGTTGGCGGATCCCGGCCCAGGTGGTCATCCCGATGGCCAGCGGCGAGCTGCTGACCAAAGTGGACAAAGCCTTCGCCGAGCTGGTGGAGATCGGGCTGGTCCCCGCCACCTCGTGGCGGGTGTTCGGGGCGCAGTCGCGGGGCTGCAACCCGATCGTCACCGCGCTGCACAGCGGCAGCGACGACATCGTGCCGGTGAAGCCGACCGGCATCGCCAAGTCGCTCAACATCGGCGACCCGGCCGCCGGTCGCTACGCGCTGGAGTCCGTGCGCCGCAGCGGGGGCTGGATGGACGACGCCGACGACGACGAGATACGGGAGGGCATCCGGTTGCTGGCCGCGACGAGCGGCATCTTCGCCGAGACCGCCGGCGGGGTCACCGTGGCTGTGCTGCGCAAGCTCGTCGCCTCCGGCCGGCTCGATCCGGACGCGGAGACGGTCGTCTTCAACACGGGCGACGGCCTGAAGACTCTCGATGCGGTCGACGGGCTCGTCGGTCCCACGTACCGGATCCGCCCGTCCCTGCGCGCGGCCCGTGAGGCCGGCCTGGTCGGGTGATCGGCCGGCGGCGCCGCGGCTCTGCGGCTCGCCCGGGCCTTGGCTGGGTCCGCGCCCCGGGGTCCGACGGGTGTCCGCCGTTGGCCCGCCCCGGCGAATGATCGGGAGTGCTGGTCACGGAGAGTGATCGAGGCTGATCGTCTCGACCGGTCGACCGTCGTCGCAGGCCACGCGAGGTTCGACGGCGAACGTTCGCAGCTCGAAATCGTTGTCGATAACGGTGACAAGAACTTGGCGTTGTCGACGGAGGGTGACCGAGGCATCTCGGGTTGTCGAAGTCCGTTCCCGCAAGGACTTGACGGCTGGCCATGGACGTCGCAGGATGCTGCGTGCGGGAGGGTATCGCCGCGTAGCCGGCAGGGCGGCGCGCAGACTCGACGTCAGCAATGGGGTCGACGCGATATACCTCCCGACCAAACTTTCCCGCTCGGTCACCTCGTACAACGACCCTCGGTCCGACTGGTTCCTCTCCAGTTCCCCACAGGTCGCCCCGGTCACCGGCGGGCGGGGCCGACCGCGGCACGCCTCGCGCCGCGTCTGTTCGTGTGACCACAGTGGACGTCGATATTCATCGAATCGTCCGGGTGACGGCCAGCACTCGACCCGCCCGACTGCTAACACCGTGATCCACTGTGGACGCTGCATCCCCGGCCGTACTGCTCGGTAGCCCATCGTTGGATCGCCGAGCGTCACCAAATCGAGATTTCCGCGTCACGGACTGTCCGGTTTGGGCCGATGCGGCGCCACAGAGGTTCCGGTAGCGTGCCATATCGGTCGCCCCGGAACCCCGCCGGCACCAGCGACGGCGTGCCGAACCGCAACGGCCAGCGCTGTCGGCGGGATCGGTGGTGGCTGGAAAGGTCGCATGGCGACACAGGCACGGCAAGGTAAGGAAGTGCGCAGTGGCACAGGGCACTGTCAAGTGGTTCAGCAGCGAGAAGGGTTACGGCTTCATCGCCGTCGATGGTGGCCAGGACGTGTTCGTCCATTACTCAGCCATTGACATGGAAGGTTACAAGACGCTGGACGACGGAGCCCGCGTGGAGTTCGAGATCGCGCAGGGTGCGAAGGGTCCGCAGGCCGAGAAGGTACGGGTTCTCTGATTCTGGTTCAGACTCTGACTCTTGCTCAGCCCGGCTGACGTACGGTCGGCCGCGCCTCGCACGCCTCACCCCTGGCGTGCGTACCGCGATGTCCACATCTCGACACGCAATCGAGTTTCAACCGTCTCACGTACCGCAGTCGTCGGAAGGCGCCGCCCACACAACGGGCGGCGCCTTCGCGTTGTGGCGCGAGGGCACCGGTCCCTGGTCGCGGGCCCCGGTCGGTCCCGTTCGCGGTGGGCCCTGGCGGGCTCTGGCTTCAAATGAGGCGCGGACAGGTCTCCGGTCCGCACCGGGCCCCTGGCGGGGCTTCGGTTCGCACTGGGCCCCTGGCGGGGCTTCGGTTCGCACTGGGCCCCTGGCGGGGCTTCGGTTCGCACTGGGCTCTGACGGGCCGGGTGGCCGCGGTCGCCGTACGGCTCGCGCCCCGGCCGGCCGCCCGGTCGGCGCGGTCGTCCCCACCCGCGCTCGCCAGGGTGAACGCGCCGCGCGCGGCGCGGGTTGGGCTG
>JADGGF010000543.1 GCA_019690055.1 Micromonosporaceae bacterium | reverse complement strand
GTCCCGCGCACACCCAGCCGGACGTCCGGCGGGCGCCGGGCCTGTCCGTCCGGCGAGCGCCGGGCCCGTCACCCGGCCGGGGACACGCGCCCGGGGGCCCGCCCGACGGCTGGACGGCGCGGGGATGTGGGAGACTGCGGCCGTGGAGTCACGGCTGGACCGGGCCCGGGCCGCGATGGGCGCGGCCGGGGTGGATGTGCTGCTGGTATCGCCCGGAACCGACCTGCGCTACCTGACCGGGTACGACGCGCTGCCGCTGGAGCGGCTCACGTGCCTCGTGCTGCCGGTGGCCGACGAGCCGTTCCTCGTCGTCCCGCGGCTGGAGCTGCCCGCGGCCCAGGCGGCGCTGGCCGAGGGCGGGCCGGAGCTCGAGCTGGTGGCCTACGAGGAGACCGACGACCCGTACGCCCTGGTCGCGCGACGCCTGCCGCCCACCGTGCGAGTGGCCGGGCTCGACGACCACATGTGGGCGGCCAAGGTGCTCGCCTTCCGGGCGGCTATGGCCACTGTGGAGCAAACGCTAGCCGGCCGGGTGCTGCGGGAGCTGCGGGTGCGCAAGAGCCCGGAGGAGGTCGACGCGCTGCGCCGCGCCGCGTCGGCCATCGATGACGTACATGCACAGATGCATCAATGGCTGCGCCCGGGGCGGACCGAGCGCGCGGTGGCGGCCGACATCCGGGACGCCATCGTCGCCGCCGGTCACACGACCGCCGAGTTCGTGATCGTCGCCTCCGGCCCCAACGCGGCGAGCCCACACCACGAGGCGTCCGACCGGGTCATCCAGCCCGGTGACGTCGTGGTGGTGGACATCGGTGGGCGCATGCCGGACGGCTACTGCTCCGACAGCACGCGCACCTACGCGATCGGCGAGCCGCCGGCGGAGTTCGCGTCGTACTACGAGGTCCTGCGCTCGGCCCAGGCGGCGCAGGTGGCGGCCGTACGGCCCGGGCTGCCGGCGGCGCAGCTCGACGCCATCGGTCGGGACATGATCGCCGCGGCCGGGTACGGGGAGTACTTCGTGCATCGCACCGGGCACGGCATCGGGCTGGACGTGCACGAGGAGCCGTACATCGTGGCCGGCTCCGACCTGGCTCTCGAACCCGGCATGGCTTTCTCCATCGAGCCCGGCATCTACCTGCCCGGCCGCCACGGGGCTCGCATCGAGGACATCGTCGTGTGCACAGTGGACGGAGCCGAGCGCCTCAACCGCACGGACCGCTCACTCGTGGTGCTCTAGTCCCCGGCTACGACTGCCGATCCAGCAGTATCTTTCTGCTTCCGCTCCGCAAGCGTCGCCGGAAACGGCGGCGTGCCGATCACGGTGGCCAGGGCGGAGCGCAACTTGGGCAGGTCGATGGCCAGGTCGGGGTGCAGGGGCACGGTGTCGAGCTCGTCGGGGGTGAGCCAGGCGACCGCCTCGGTCTCCGAGTTCGGCGCGAACGGTACGTCAGTCCACTGTGTATTAAGCCGGCCCAGGACATAGGTGTAGCGCCATACCTCGTGGTCCATGCCCGCCACGGTGGTGACCACGGTGACCGCAGTCGCGGGTACCCCGATCTCCTCGTACAGTTCGCGCAGGGCACCGTCGGCGGGCGTCTCCCCCTGCTCCAGGGCGCCGCCGGGGAACGACCAGGTGCCGGCGAAGTGGACGTGCTCCGAGCGGTGGGCGAGCAGCACCCGCCCCGCGTCGTCGATGAGGACCAGCCCGGCCGCGCCGTAGTGACCGAAGTGTCGCCGGCCGCACCGGCACCAGACCCACATGCGTCTACCGTAGACGACCCCCGCACAGTCCCGCCATAGCCGACAAAGCGCCTAATCTGGACAGAGGCGGATACCCAACCGTGATCCGAGGCACGGAACCACGATGATCGCGTCCGCGTCGCAGATGCCATGAGACGCTTACTCCCACTCGCGCTGCTGCCGGTGCTGCTCCTCGCGGCCTGCGCGCAGCCCGCGTCGCCCGGTGCGACCGACCGGGGCGGTGCCCGCACGAACTACCGACCCGACGAGGTCGTGCTGCGGATCGAGTACGTCGGTGGTTTCGTGGCGGCCCAGACCCTGGCCACGCGACTGCCGGTCGTGACCATCTACGGCGACGGCCGGGTCATCACCGAAGGACCCGTCATCGCCATCTACCCCGGCCCCGCCCTGCCGAACATCCTCGAGCGCCGCATCGGCGCCGCGGACATGAACCGGCTCGTGACGATGGCCGTGGAGGCCGGAGTCGGCGCGGACATCGACTACGGCACGCCGTCGGTCACCGACCTTCCGGAGACGAAATTCACCGTGTCGACGACCGATGGCGTGCTCACCAGCACGGTCTACGCGCTCGACATAGACGAGGGTCTGACCGCCGCGCAGATCACGGCCCGGCAGAAGCTGCGTGACCTGAAGGACGCGCTCACCGACCTGCCCGGCACGCTGGGCGCCGACGCGGCGGGTGAGGAGCGGCCGTACGAACCGGTGGCGCTGGCCGCTGTGACCTCTCCCTTCGTCGGCTCGGAGGAGGGTCTCGACCAGCCCGAGGCCGCCTGGCCCGGTCCGGCGCTGCCCGGCGAGCCGCTGGGCTCGCTGCCTGACCTGCGCTGCCTGACCGTGACCGGCGACGACCTCGCCGCCGTGCTCGAGGCGGCTGCGGGGGCGACCACGCTCACGCCGTGGGTATGGGAGGGTGAGCGGTGGTTTGTGAGCTTCCGTCCGCTCCTGCCCGACGAGTCCACTTGCGCCGATCTGAACAAATAGCCTGATATCAGGCACACATCGCTCCGCCTCGGCGGCAGTGCCTCACCGGAGATTGAGGCACACAAAGCCGCACATCGGGCGTTTGCTCGACGGGGCGACGGGCGGCCGGAGAGGCGGCGGGCGGTCGGTGTGGCCCGGCGGCTGTGAGGTTCCTCTGGGGATGACCGAAGCAGTTGCACGGGGTCGCCCGATGCAGGCATCGTAGGTGGGTGACGACGCAACGATCGTCGCACCGGCCGCCCCGCCACGCCCGGCCGCCGGTAGCCCGCCCATTCTCAGCCGTACGGTCGGTGGTTGTCCGGTCACTGGCAGTGATCATCGCGAGCCTGACCGTTGTCCTGGCCGGTTGCGGGACAGCAGAGGACGTCCGGACCATGCAGGGGGTCCCCTCCGAGTCCCCGGCAGTCCCCTCCGAGACCCCGGAAG
>JADGGF010000031.1 GCA_019690055.1 Micromonosporaceae bacterium | reverse complement strand
CAGCAGCCACGTGCCCACCGCGGCGGCCGGTCCAGCGCGCCCAACCCCCACAACTCGTCGATGGATTGATTTGCGTGGAGGTATCCCCGACCCGACCGAGTTCCCCCGGCGCGAGTGGTTGGCCGCGGTTCGCCAGGTCACGCAGCACGCCACGGCCGCCGACCTCGGGTACCCCGACCCAGCCGGGACGCCCCGGCTGCGGGCCGCGCTCGCCGGCTACCTCGCCCGCACTCGCGGGGTGATGGCCTCGCCCGACGCCGTGCTGGTGGGCCAGGGCTTCGGGGAGTTGCTGGTGCTGGTCTGCCGTGCGCTGCGAGCGCAGGGCGCGCGGCGGATCGCGGTCGAGGCGTACGGCCACGCGTACCATCGACAGCTTGTTGAATCGACCGGTTTGGAGGTCGTGCCGATCGCGGTGGATGACGACGGGGCTGACGTCGACGCGGTCGAGTCGGCCGGGGTGGATGCGGTTCTGCTGACGCCGGCGCATCAGTTTCCGGTCGGGGTGCCGCTCGCTGCGCATCGGCGTCGTTCGTTGGTTGCCTGGGCCCAGCGGTCGGGCGGCGTCGTGCTCGAGGACGACTACGATGGCGAGTTCCGGTACGACCGACGCATGATCGGGGCGCTGCAGGCCCTGGCCGCGGACCGCGTCGTCTACCTCGGCACGGCCAGCAAGGCGGTCGCGCCCGCGGCCGGCCTCGCCTGGGCCGTGGTGCCCGATTGGCTGCGACCCCCGGCCCTCGAACAGCGCATGCTCACCGGCGGGCGGCCGTCCGCGTTGCACCAGTTAACGATGGCCGAGTTTATCAATTCGCATGAGTACGATCGGAGCGTTCGGCGGTACCGGGGCGTCTACCGTGCCCGCCGGACGCGACTGGTGGAGGTGGTCGCCGACCGGCTGCCCGGCTGCGCGGTGACGGGGCTCGCCGCCGGGCTGCAGTGCCTGCTGCGGCTGCCGCCGGGCGCCGACGAGCAACGCGTCGAACAGGCGGCGCAGCAGCGCGGCCTGCGCCTGGGTGGTCTGGACTCCTACCGGGCCGACGGTGCCCCCGGCATCGCCTGGCCGGCCCTGGTCATCGGGTACGGCGGCCCGACCCCGGGCCAGTACGAGCGGGCGCTGCGCCTGCTCGTCGACAGCATCCGCGACGCGCTCGACGCCTCATCAGCCGGGGTGGTCGGGGTCGATCGGCCCAGGAAGGTCCGCCGGCACTGAATGGCCCAGGACGGCCCACCGGCGCTGATTGGCCCAGGACCGCCCGCCGGCGCTGATTGGCCCAGGAAAGCTGGCGGGCATTGACCTGTCGACCGCGGCCCGGCCTTCGTAGCGTCGTGGCATGACCGTCACCCAGTACGTTCCCATTCCCCAGCGTCTCGACTTCGACGCTCTCGTTCCCGCCTTCTCCCGCGCCGTGACCGAGCTCGACGAGGCGGCCAACGCCGAGGCCGACCGGGTGGGCTTCGACACCGGCCTGCGGGAGCTGCTGCGGCTGCGCGCCTCCCAGCTCAACGGCTGCGCCTACTGCGTCGACATGCATGCCCGGAACGCGCGCAAGGCCGGCGTGAGCCCGCAGCGGGTCGACGCGGTCGCGATCTGGCACGACTCGAACCTCTTCACCGCCGCCGAGCGGGCCGCGCTGGACTTCACCGAGCAGGTGACGCTGAAGGCCACCACCCGGGTGCCCGATGCCGTGGTCCAGGCAGTGGTGCAGGCGTACGGCGAGGAGGGCGCGGCCGCGCTGCTGGCACTCGTGATCGCCATCAATACATGGAACACTATCGGAGTCACGGCCCGCTGCTGGCCCACCCCCATCCGCGACCACGACTGACCCGCCGCCGTGTGGTGTCAGGAAGGACGCCTTGTTGACGGTTTTTGCACATCAAGGCGTCCTTCCTGACACGAGCCCTCGCTGACACGAGCCCCGCTGACACGGGCCCCGGCCCCGCCTGCTCACCAGTCGTGCATGGTGCCGTCCTCGAGCCTGTTCACCGGGAGCGAGGCCGGCTTGTACGGGTACTGCGCGGCGAGCTCTTCGTCGATGTCGACGCCGAGCCCGGGCTCCTCCGACGGGAACAGGTACCCGTCCTCGAACCAGTACCCGTGCGGGAACACCGCGTCGGTCTCCTCGGTGTGCCGCATGTACTCCTGCAGCCCGAAGTTAGGGATCGCGATGTCCACGTGCAGCGCGGCCGCCAGGCAGACGGGGGAGAGGTCGGTGGCGCCGTGGGAGCCGCTGCGGACGTGGTGCAGGGCGGCGAGGTCGAAGATGCGGCGCAGGTGGGTGATGCCTCCCGCCCGCACCACCGTGGTGCGAATGTAGTCGATGAGCTGCTCGGTGATGAGCGTCCGGGCGTCGTAGATGCTGTTGAATACCTCACCGACTGCGATCGGCGTCGTGGTGTGCTGGCGGATCAGGCGGAAGCCCTCCTGCAGCTCCGCCGGCACCGGGTCCTCCAGCCAGGTCAGACCGTACGGCTCCAGCGCCTTGCCCAGCCGGGCCGCCTCGATCGGGGTCAGTCGATGGTGCACGTCGTGCAGCAGCTTCACGTACGGGCCGAACTCCTCGCGGGCCCGGGCGAAGACCTTCGGCGTGTGCTCCAGGTATCGCTGCGTGGACCAGACGTTCTCGGTGGGGATGGCGGCGTCCGCGGGCTCGTAGAACATCTGGTCCTTGGAGACCCCGTACGTCGAGGGGAGGCCGGGCACCCCGGTCTGCACCCGCACTGCCTTGTAGCCCAGCTCGAGGTAGTGCGCGACTGCCGCCATCGCCTCGTCGATCGTCTCGCCGTTGGCGTGCCCGTACACGGTGACGCCTTCGCGGGAGCGCCCACCCAACAATTGGTAGACGGGTAGCCCCGCCACCTTGCCCTTGATGTCCCACAGGGCCGTGTCGACGGCGGCGATCGCGCTCATCGTCACCGGACCGCGCCGCCAGTACGCCCCGCGGTACAGGTACTGCCAGGTGTCCTCGATGCGAGCCGGGTCCCGGCCGATGAGGACCGGGATGACGTGCTCGGTGAGGTAGGCGGCGACGGCGAGCTCGCGACCGTTCAGTGTGGCGTCGCCGACCCCGGTCACCCCCTGCTCAGTGATGACTTTGAGCGTAACGAAGTTTCGACCCGGGCAGGTGACGATGACCCGGGCGTCGGCGATGCGATCCGCGCTCCTGGTCCGACTCATGGTTCACCCCTTCACCGTGCCGGCGGTGATGCCGGCGTGGAAGTGACGTGGCAGCAGCAGGTAGACGATGACCGTGGGGAACTACCTGCTGGCGGCTGGGCCGGTCGAACCCCGAACCAGCAGGTGCGCGGGCAGTTCACGGCGTGGTGTACCGGTCCGGTTGTCCATGAGCTGCAGCAGCAGATCCACCCCGGCCCGGCCAGTCATCTCTTTGGGCAGTGAGACGGTGGTCAGCGGTGGATGGACCATCGACGATGCAACGATGTCGTCGCAGCCGATGATGCTGATGCGGCCCGGTACGTCGACCCCACGGGCGGTGAACCTCGACAGCAGGCCCAACGCCATGAGGTCGTTGTACGCGACGACGGCGGTGACGCCGGAGGCGAGCACCTGGTCGGCGGCGGCGACTCCGCCCTCGAACTGGGGCAGGAAGCTCCCCAGCTCGACGAGTTCGATCCCGGACGCCGCGGTGACGGAGCGCATTCCGCGCAACCGCTCCCGGTTGGCCCAGGATGTCCGGGGTCCCTCCACGTACCCGATGCGGTGGTGACCCAGTGCGACGAGATGCGCCACGGCTTGGCGCATACCGTCCACATTGTCCACAGTGACGGACGGAATCCGGCCGGCCCGTCGGTTGAGCAGGACCAGGGGAGTCTCGATCGCCGCGTCGCGCAGCTCGTCCTCGTCCATACGGGGGGAGCAGATGACGATGCCGTCGACCTGCTTGGACAGGGCCCGCACCAGCGAGTACTCGACCGTGGGGTCCTCGTCGGTGTCGGCCACGAAGACCGCGTAGTCGGCTTCGCGGGCCCGGGCCTGCATGCCCTTGACCACGCTGGGGAAGAACGGGTTGGCCAGGTCAGGGACGATCAGTCCGATGTTGCCGGTGCGGCCGGTGGAGAGCCCCCGCGCCGCCCGGTTCGGCTGGTAGCCGAGCTCGGCCGCGGCCTGCCGGACCCGTTGCCGGGTCTCGGGACGGACCAGCTCCCCGCTGCCCAGAGCCCGGCACGCGGTGGACGCCGAGACGCCCGCCGCGCGGGCGACATCTTTGATGGTGACCGCCACGAGCCTGACCTTCCGCCGTGCACAGTGTTGCCGGCCAGTGTGGAATCGTTTCCACAACGTGTCAAGAGCGTAGGGCAGGACTAGGGGCCGCCCAAACTCTGACGCGATCTGTGGCCAGCGCACCAGCATGAAATCGTTTCCAGGAGTTGGGGAGGTACCCGCGTGAAGCGTCTCGAGCCGGATCGCGATCTCGCCTCGCACATCCCCCGCCCCGCCTACGCCCGTCGCTGACGCCGCCGTCCCTGGGTTGTGCACCGGTCCGGCGTACGTCCCGGTTCCGGCGCCGGTAACTCCCGGGCGTTCGCCCCGTACCGAACTTCGGCCGCCGCGCGATTCAGGCGACGGCGGCCAGCAGGGCGGCCGCGATGCGCTCCTGCAGGGCGTCCGAGTGACGCGACACCGGTAGCGAGATGCTGATCGCGTCGCTGGCCTCCCGTTGGCCCGGGTGCCCCACCCGGTGGGCCGGCACAGCAACAGCGACGCAGATAATTCCTTCGCTATTTTCCTCCCGATCGACGGCGTAGCCGGCTGCCCGGATCGCGGCGAGGTCGGCCCGCAGCGCTTCCAGATCGGTCAGCGTGTGCGACGTCAGACGCGGCAACGGCGTCGGCAGCAGGTCGGCCAGGCGCTCCTCGTCCAGCTGGGCGAGCAGTGCCTTGCCGAGCGCGGTCGCATGCGCCGGCAACCGGCGTCCGATGGCGCTGAACAGCCGCAGCGGGTGCACCGACTCGCGCTTGGCGAGGTACACGACCTCGGCTCCGTCCAGTCGTCCCAAGTGGACGGTTTCGCCGAACCGCGCGGCCAGCTCGTCGAGCACGGGGGCCAGCAGCGTCACCGCGTCGTCCGTCTCCACGAACGCCGCCCCGACGCGCAGCGCGCGCAGGCCGAGGCCGTACCGGGTCCCGGTCTCGTCCACGCGGACCCAGCCGCGGGCCTGCAGTGTGCGCAGGACACCGTGCAGGCTGCTCTTCGGGATACCGAGGCGGCGGGCCAGCTCGCCGAGCGTCGGTCGCTGCACGGAGGCGGCGAGCGCCTCGAGGACGTCGAGCGTCCGGTCGGCCGACTTCACCGGCTGGAACGAGGCGCCCGTCTCGGCGGCGCGTCGTGCCTGCGGTTCGGTGCTCACTGTGGCTCCATGCTCGTGTCAGGAAGGCGTCCTTCCTGGGCAAAAGGTGTCAGGAGGGCGTCCGTCCTGACATCAGCCGCCCAGTCGTCGACCCCGGGTCTTGACGCCGGACCCGGCCCGACTATCGTTCACGTACGTGACCTACGTTCACGTACCTGAACACAATAGCACCCTCGCGGTGATCGAGGCGAACCGGCTCCTGCCAGTCATCGCCCTGCCGGACGCGAGCGCGGCCCGCCCGCTCGGTGAGGCGCTGCTGGCCGGCGGGCTGCCCTGCGCCGAGGTGACGTTCCGGACCGACGCCGCCGTCGAGGCGATCGCCGCGATGGCCGCGATCGACGGCCTCCTCGTGGGCGCCGGTACGGTCCTGACGCCGGAACAGGTCGACCGGGCGGTGGCGGCCGGGGCCCGGTTCGTGGTGAGCCCCGGGTTCTCGCCGGCCGTGGTGCGTCGGTGCCGGGAGCGTGGGGTGCCGGCGTTTCCGGGGGTCATGACTCCCACGGAGATCCAGATGGCGCTCGACGAAGGACTGTCCACAGTGAAGTTCTTCCCCGCGGAGCAGGCCGGCGGAGTCGGGATGATCAAGGCGCTCAGCGCGCCGTTCAGGTCCGTGCGGTTCATCCCGACCGGCGGGGTGAACGCCGACAACCTACGGTCCTATCTGGACATTCCCGCCGTGGTCGCTGTCGGCGGTACGTGGATGGTGCCGGCCGACGTGCTCACCGCCAAGGACTGGGCGCGGATCACGGCGCTGGTGGCCGAAGCGGTGCAGGCGGTCAAGTCGGGCGAGCCCGGGAAGAAGGCGACGGCATGAACATCCGGCCGGCGCAGGAGTGCCGCTACGACCTGGTCGCGCTCGGCGAGGTCATGCTGCGGCTCGACCCCGGCGATGGACGGGTCCGGACGGCCCGCACGCTGCGCGTCTGGGAGGGCGGCGGCGAGTACAACGTGGCTCGCGGTCTGCGCCGGTGCTTCGGGCTGCGCACCGCGATCGTGACCGCGTTGGCCGACAACGACGTGGGTCGCCTCATCGAGGATCTCATGCTCACCGGCGGCGTGGACCTGACCTACCTGCGCTGGGTGCCCTACGACGGCATCGGCCGCACCGTCCGTAATGGACTGAACTTCACCGAGCGGGGCTTCGGCCTGCGCGGAGCGGTCGGCACCTCAGATCGGGCGAACTCGGCGGCCAGCCAGATGAGACCGTCCGATGTGGACTGGGATGACCTGTTCGGCCGCCAGGGCGTACGGTGGTTCCACACGGGCGGGATCTACGCCGCACTGTCGGCGACGACCCCCGACGTCATCGAGGCCGCGATGACCGCGGCCCGCCGGCACGGCACCGTGATCTCCTACGACCTCAACTACCGGCCGAGCCTGTGGCAGGCGGTGGGCGGGAAGGCCCGCGCGCAGGAGGTGAACCGGCGGCTGGCGACGATGGCCGATGTCATGATCGGCAACGAGGAGGACTTCACCGCCTGCCTCGGCTTCGAGGTGCCGGACACGAATGAGGCTCTCGACAATCTGGATGCGGCGAACTTCCGGTGCATGATCACCGAGGTCACCAAGGAGTTCACGAACCTCAATGTCGTGGCGACGACCCTGCGGACCGTCCGTACGGCCACGGTCAACGACTGGGGGGCCGTCGCGTGGTCCGCCGAGACCGGCTTCGTCGAGGCCACCCTCCGACGGGGCGTGGAGATCTTCGATCGCGTCGGCGGTGGGGACAGTTTCGCCTCGGGGCTCATCTACGGCCTGCTCCAGGGCTACGACCTGTCCCTGGCCGTGGAGTACGGCGCGGCCCACGGCGCCCTGGCCATGACCACGCCGGGCGACACCTCGATGGCCTCGCTCAAGGAGGTCGAGAACCTCGTCAAGGGCGGCAGCGCCCGCGTGCAGCGCTGAACGGCACCGCCCGCCTCGGTGTCAGGAAGGCGTCCTTGTTGGGCAAGAACCGTCAACAAGGCGTCCTTCCTGACAACAGCAGCGCCGAGTGGTAACACCACGCGAGCACAGGCGTACGGAGTGTGGTGACCGCGGGGCGGCGGTCAGATCGCGCGGGTGGAGGCGCGGCGCACGAGCTGCGTGGGCAGGCGGACGTGCGTATCGCGGTCGACCCCCTCGATGAGGTCGATCAGCAGGCGGAGCGCCTCGTAGCCCATGCGCTGCAGCGGCTGCGTGATGGTGGTCAGCGGCACCGTGGCCAGGGCCGACTCGGGCACGTTGTCGAAGCCGATGATGGACAGGTCGTCCGGCACCGTGAGGCCCAGGCTGAACGCGACCTCCATCGTGGCGATCGCCGACAGGTCGTTGGCCGCGAAGATCGCTGTCGGCCGGCGGGTGCGGGAGAGCAGCTCGCGAGCCGGGCCCTCGGCCGTCTCCGGCCGGTAGCCGCCGACCCGGACGAAGCGTTCGTCCACCTTGACCCCCGCCTCCGACATCGCGTGGCGGAACCCGGCCTCGCGCAGCCGCGCCGACTCCAGGTCGGGGCGGCCTCCAAGGAAGCCGATGCGTCGATGTCCGAGGGAGAGCAGGTGCTGGGTCGCGAGCACGGCTCCGGCGAAGTTGTCCGAGTCGACCGTCGGCATTCCGGTCGGGCCGGCATGCGGGTCGACCGCGACGACGTGGAACCCTTGCGGGGCCTGCACGACCGTCGGCGTGACCAGCACGGCGCCGTCGATGATGCTGCCCGACAGCCGGGCCAGGGAGCGGCGCTCCCATCCCACCCGGGTGCCGCGGTTGCCACCCGACCAGGCCAGCAACTGGTACTCGGTGCCCTCCGCCGCGTGCGAGGCGCCCTTGAGCAGCTCGGTCGAGAACGGCTCGAACTCGGCGACCAGGATGCCGAGGACGTTCGTCCGGTGGCTGCGCAGGCTCTGCGCGCCCAGGCTCGCCTCGTACCCGAGCTGGTCAATCACCTGGCGCACACGGTCGATGGTCGCCTGTGCAACGCCGTAGCGGCCGTTGACGACTTTGGAGACGGTCGCGACCGACACGCCGGCCCGCCGGGCCACGTCGGCCATCTTCACGCGTTGCACTGGGTCCACGACCGGATCATAGGCGCACCCGCGGCTCGTTTCGCAAACGTTATCGACACCGATTGACAATCAGTTACGGGGCTGTAAAACTCCCCGCTGTCCAGGTCTCTCACCAACAAAGAGGAGACACCGATGGCAAGTACGCGCCGCGCGCGTGCCGCCTTGGCGGCGCTCGCGACGACGACCCTGGTAGCAAGCGGATGTGGTGGCGGCGGCAGCGACCAGCCGTCCGACGATGTTCCCTACGACTCGCCGGTGACCCTGGTCTGGTGGCACAACGCCTCGGAGGAGGGTCCGGGCAAGCAGTACTGGGAAAAGGTCGCCCGGGACTTCATGGACCAGCACCCGACCGTCACCATCGAGATCGAGGCGATCGAGAACGAGACCCTGCAGCGGACCCGCATCCCCGCCGCGCTACAGGCCGGGGCGCCGCCGCCGGACATCTTCATGGTCTGGGGCGGTGGTGAGATCATCGAGCAGGTCCGCGACGGTGACTACCTCAAGGACCTCACGCCGTACCTCGACGACGCCTTCAAGAACAGCGTCGTCGCCCTGGACCCGTGGCAGGTGGACGGCAAGCAGTACGGTGTGCCGTTCCGCTGGGGCCTGGAGGGCATCTTCTACAACAAGGAGCTGTTCGCGCAGGCTGGCATCACCGATACGCCGAAGACGATGACCGAGCTCAAGGAGGCGATCGAGAAGCTCAAGGGCATCGGCGTCATCCCGATTTCGGTCGGTGCCGGTGACAACTGGCCGGCCGCACACTGGTGGTACAACTTCGCCATCCGGTCCTGCTCGCCGGAGGCGCTGCGGGCGGCCGCCAACGACCACAACTTCGACGACCAGTGCTTCATCAAGGCCGGCGAGCTGCTCCAGGACTTCCTGGCCACCGAGCCGTTCCAGCCGGACTTCCTGAACACCCGGTTCTCGGTCGCGGATGGTTCGGCCGCGCTGTTCGGCAACGGCAAGTCCGCCATGGAGCTCATGGGTGACTGGTTCCGCGGCACCGCGAGCACCTTCGCCTCGGACTTCGACGGTGAGAAGTCGGAGTACGTCGACCGGGTGATCGGCTGGTTCCCGTTCCCGGAGGTCGAGGGCGCGCCCGGTGACCCGACCGCTGCCCTCGGTGGTGGCGACGGTTGGGGTTGCGCCAAGAACTCGCCAATCGAGTGCGTCGAGTTCATCAAGTACCTGTCGACCCTCGAGGTCCAGAAGGGCTACGCCGCGACCGGCTCCGGCCTGCCTGTGGCCAAGGGTGCGGAGGCGGCCATCACGCAGCCGGTGCTCCGGCAGATCGCCGACGCGACGGCTCAGGCCAAGACCGCCTACCTGTGGCTCGACACGACCTACGGCGCCACCATCGGTAACCCGATGAACGCCGCGATCGTGAAGATCTTCGAGGGCTCCGGCACGCCGGAGGATGTCGTCAACGCCATGAAGGCGGCAGCAGCACGGTGACCACCACCAATCGGATTCACGCCGAGGACCTCGTCGACTTCGCATCCGCGGGGTCGGCGGGGCCTCGGCCCTTCCAGTCTTCGTCGCGGGCGGCCCGCATCAGACGTAAGTGGTACGAGATCATCGGCCTGACGCTGCCAGCGGTGGCCATCTACACCCTCTTCGTCCTGGTGCCGATGGGCTTCGCCGTCTACTACAGCCTGTTCCGGTGGCGGGGCAGCGGGGCACCGAGCGACTTCATCGGTCTGGACAACTACATTGGACCGTACGGGGCGCTGAAGGACCCCCTGTTCCAGTCGGCGCTGATGAACAACATCAAGATCGTCTTCGGGTCCCTCCTGATCCAGGGCCCGCTGGCGATCGCCATCGCGCTCCTGCTGAACCGCCGCTTCCGCGGACGTGCCCTGTTCCGCATGCTCGTCTTCGTCCCCTATGTGCTCGCCGAGGTCACCGTCGGCGTCATGTGGCGGCTCATCCTGACGAACGACGGCGTGTTCGACACCGTCCTGCGCGACCTCGGGTTGGACTCGTTGGTGCGCTCGTGGCTCGGTGACCCGAACCTGGTCCTCTGGACCGTGCTGGGCGTGCTCACCTGGAAGTACCTCGGCTTCGCCATCATCCTGCTACTGGCCGGGCTGTCGAACGTGCCGGAGGAGTTGAGCGAGGCGGCCGCGATTGACGGGGCGGGCTGGTGGCAGATCCAGTGGCACGTCACGCTCCCGCTGCTCGGCCCGACGATCCGGATCTGGGCCTTCCTGTCGATGATCGGTTCGCTGCAGGTATTCGACGTGGTCTGGCTGGTCACCACCCAGGCGATCCGGTCGCTCGGTGCGGCGAACACGATGGCGACGTACATGGTCTCGGAGGGCTTCCTCGCCCGCTCCTGGGGCTACGGCAGCGCGGTCTCCGTGATCCTGTTCGTCATCTCGTTCGGCGCGGCGCTGCTGTACCAGCGCCTGGTCCTGCGGCGCGACCTGCAGGGCGCGCTCACCGAAAGGAGCTGAAAGCATGGCGACGCACGCGGTCGCACTGCCGCGCCGGCGGCGGCGCGGAAACCCCTGGACCAGCGCGCTCACGTACGGTCTGGCCCTCGCGGTCGCGGGCGTGTCCATCGTCCCGGTCGTGTACGTGATCCTCGGCGGCTTCCGCACCGCCGGCCAGATTGCCGCGAACCCGGCCGGGCTGCCGAACCCGTGGGTCTTCGACACCTACCTCCGGGTGATCAGCGCGGGCCGGTTCTGGCGGTACGTGGGCAACAGCACGTTCGTCGCGCTCGGCACCACGCTCGGCGTCGTCGTGCTGGGCGTCTGCGCGGCGTTCGCGCTGTCGCGCTACCGGTTCCGGGGCCGGGAGATGCTCTACACCTACTTCGTTCTCGGTCTGCTCTTCCCGGCGGCGGCGGGCATCCTGCCGCTGTACCTGCTGCTGCGCGACCTCAGCCTCGACAACAACTGGGCGGGCGTGATCCTGCCGCAGATCGCGTACGGGCTGCCGCTGACCATCGTGATCCTGCGGCCGTTCCTGCTCGCTATCCCGAACGAGCTGGAGGACGCCGCGATGATTGATGGATCTTCAAAGATTGGATTCTTCTGGCGGATCCTGCTGCCGCTGTCCCGGCCAGCCCTGGTCACCGTCGGGGTCATCACGTTCGTGGCGAGCTGGAACGCCTTCCTGCTGCCGATGTTGATCCTCAACAACCAGAACCTCTACACCCTCCCGCTGGGTGTTCAGCAGTTCCAGGGCCAGTACAGCTCGGACACGGCCGCGATCCTCGCGTACACCTCGCTGTCGATGATGCCCGCGCTGTTGTTCTTCCTGTTCGCGGAGCGCCAGATCGTGGGCGGCCTGACGGGCGCGGTCAAGGGCTGAGAGGAGGAGACGGGGAATCAGTCGACCAGACCGCGGCGGCGTGCGCCTCGGATCCGGGGCGCCGTCGCCGATGTGTGACCGTACGGCTCGCCGATCGCCGTATGTAGGAACAGCAACGCGCTTGAGGGGAAGCACCACATGACCGAGGTCCGTGCGGCGGAGGCGCCGGCACCGCGTCCGGAGATGGACGGTGACGTAGGCTCAGTCCCGCCGAGCCAATCGCAACCATCCACAATGGATGGCGGCCCGGAGCGCGGGACGGTGGTGAATGCCCTCGCGTTGTCGGCCCTCGACGGGCTGAGCGGGGCGGACCGCGACCGGCTGCTGGGCCTGCTCGCGTCGATGACCATCGAGGAGAAGCTCGCCCAGCTCGTGGGCTTCTGGGAGAAGGGGGACGGTGAGTCGGTCGCGCCGTTGCAGGGTGAGTTCGACGAGCCGGCGAGCCTGACCGAGTTCTCCGCGCACGGTCTGGGGCACCTGACCCGGGTCTACGGGACGCGCCCGGTAAATGCCGAGGAGCGGGCGGCCTGGTTGTGGGAGTTCCAGCGCGGGCTGGTGACGCGCACACGTCTGGGCATCCCGGCGATTGTGCACGAGGAGATCCTGACCGGGCTGGCGGCGTGGAAGGCCGCGACCTACCCCACCCCGCTGGCCTGGGGAGCGGCGTGCGACCCGGAGCTGGTGGAGCGGATGGGCGCGGCGATCGGGGCGTCGATGCGCGCGCTGGGGATACACCAAGGGCTCGCCCCGGTGCTCGACGTGGTCCGTGACCCGCGGTGGGGGCGGGTCGATGAATGCATCTCGGAGGATCCGTACGTCGTCGGCACGCTCGGCACCGCCTTCGTGCGCGGCCTGCAGTCGCAGGGGGTGCACGCGACCCTGAAGCACTTCGTGGGCT
The DNA here is from genome assembly GCA_019690055.1 of Micromonosporaceae bacterium. Classification (GTDB taxonomy): domain Bacteria; phylum Actinomycetota; class Actinomycetes; order Mycobacteriales; family Micromonosporaceae; genus DATBGZ01. The sequence goes on along the minus strand of JADGGF010000031.1, from coordinate 5,408 downwards.
ACTCGAACTCTCGGGCGGGGCGCAACTTCGCACCGGTGCACATGGGCCCGCGGGAGCTGGCCGACGTCATGCTGATCCCGTTCGAGATGGCGGTGCTCGACGGGAACGCGCGGTCGGTCATGCATTCCTACGCCGAGATCGACGGAGTGCCGACGGCGTCCGACTCGACGCTGTTGACCGGGGTGCTGCGCGAGCAGTGGGGCTTCGACGGTGTCGTGGTGGCCGACTACTTCGGGGTCGCCTTCCTGCACCACCTGCACAAGGTGGCGGGCGATCTGGGCGACGCGGCGGTGCTGGCGTTGACCGCTGGCGTCGACGTGGAACTGCCGACCGGGGACGCCTACACCGGGCCGCTGCTGGCCAAGGTGCGCGAGGGCGCGATCGACATGGCCCTCATCGACCGGGCCGTGCTGCGGGTGCTGCGGCAGAAGCTCGAGCTCGGCCTGCTCGACGCCACCTTCGACGACGCGCCGCCCACCGGCGTCGTGCTGGACGGCCCCGAGCACCGGGAGATCGCGCGCCGGCTGGCCGAGGAGTCGGTCGTGCTGGTCGCCAACGACGGGACGCTGCCGCTGTCGGCGGGAGCGCGGGTGGCGGTGATCGGGCCGAACGCCGACCGCCAGGGCGCACTGTTCGGCTGCTACTCCTTCCTCAACCACGTGCTGGTGCAGCACCCCGGCGTGGAGACGGGTTTCGAGGCGCCGACGGTCGTCGAGGCTCTGCGGGCGGAGTTGGGGCCGGACCGGGTGGTCGCCGTGCGTGGCTGCGGGGTGGACGACGAGGATCGGTCTGGCTTCGCCGAGGCGGTGGCCGCCGCGACGGACGCCGACGTGGCGGTGCTGGTACTGGGCGACCACGCCGGGCTGTTCGGGCGGGGCACGGTCGGTGAGGGGTGCGACCGTGACTCGTTGGAGCTGCCCGGAGTCCAGCGGGAGCTGGCCGAGGCGGTGCTCGCCACCGGCAAGCCGGTCGTCCTCGTGCTGCTGACCGGCCGGCCGTACGCGATCGGGTGGGCCGTGCAGCAGTGCGCCGCCGTGCTGCAGGCCTTCTTCCCGGGCGAGGAGGGTTCCTGCGCGATCGCCGGCATCCTCTCCGGGCGGGTCAACCCGTCCGGAAAGCTGCCGGTGAGCCTGCCGCAGTCGGCCGGCGCCCAGCCGTACACGTACCTGCACCCGAATCTGGGCCGGGGACACGAGGTCACCAACCTCGAGACCACGCCGGTCGCGCCGTTCGGTCACGGACTGTCCTACACCACGTTCGAATATTCAAATCTCACGGTATCGGAACGGGTGCCGACCGACGGGGCGATCGAGGCCACGGTGACCGTGACCAACACGGGTCAGGTCGCCGGCGACGAGGTCATCCACCTGTACGGTCACGACCCGGTCGCCTCCATCACCCGGCCGGTCGCCGCGCTGCTCGGCTACCACCGCCTGCACCTGGCCCCCGGTCAGTCGGCGACGGTGCGGTTCTCGGTGCCCACGACCCGCCTGGCCTTCTCCGACCGCCAGTACCGGCGCATCGTGGAGCCGGGCGACATCGAACTGTGGGTCGGCACGAGCGCCACTCGGTTGGCGGAGGCCCGAACCGTGCTCGACGGTCCGGTGCATCCGATCTCCAAGGATTCACCGCGGTGGACCACCACCGCCGTGCTCAGCTGAGGTGCGAGATGGTGGTAGTGAGACCGTCCCAACAGGACGGTCCAGCCACGACCCCGTCCGGCGCAACCGTACGGTCGGTGGGTGACCCGACGGTCGCCCACCGGCTCGGGCACGCCACGGTCACCCTGCGCGACCGGGACGGCGCGCCGATTGCCGACCGCGAGCTGATCGTCGAGCAGACCCGCCACGCCTTCGGGTTCGGCAACATCGGCTTCAGTCTCATTCCGTTGGCCAACGGCGAGTCCACGGGCGAGGCGCGGGAGCGGGACGAGCGGCTGGCCCAGCAGTGGTTGGCGCTGTTCAACCAGGTGACGCTGCCGTTCTACTGGGCGCGCTTCGAGCCGGTGCGGGGAGCGCCGGACACGCGGCGCCTGCGGGCGGCGGCCGCCTGGTTCGTCGAGCGCGGGGTGCCGGTGAAGGGCCATCCGCTCGTGTGGCACACGCTCGCCCCGCCGTGGCTGCTCGGCCTCCCCTTGGACGAGGTCGAGACGGCGATCCGGGACCGGGTCCGCCGGGACGTGTCGGCGTTCGCCGGACTGATCGACCTGTGGGACGCCATCAACGAAGTCGTCATCATGCCGGTCTTCGAGAAGGAGGACAACGCGGTCACCCGGCTGGCGGCGGTCCGGGGTCGGGTGGCGATGGTTCGGCTGGCGTTCGAGGCGGCTCGGGAGGCGAACCCGTCCGCCCGCCTGGTGCTTAACGACTTCGACCTGTCGGTCGACTACGAGCACCTCATCGAGGAGTGCCTGGCCGCCGGGATCACCATCGACGCCATCGGGCTGCAGACGCACATGCACCAGGGCTACCGGGGCGAGGAGCAGATCGTCTCCACTGTGGACCGGTTCGCCCGGTACGGTCTGCCGATCCAGATGACGGAGACCACCCTGGTCTCCGGGGAGCTGATGCCACCGCACATCGTCGATCTCAATGACTGGCAGGTGTCCTCGTGGCCGTCCACACCGGAGGGTGAGCAGCGGCAGGCCGAGGAGATCGTGCGGCACTACCGGAGCCTGGTGGCGCATCCGGCGGTGGAGTCCATCACCTACTGGGGGCTGTCGGACGCCGGCGCGTGGCTGAACGCTCCCGCCGGGCTGGTGCGGGCTGACGGCACCGAGAAGCCGTCGTACCACGCGCTGCACGGCCTGATCCGCGGCGACTGGTGGCTGGCCCCGACCACGGTCCGTACCGACGGCGCGGGCCGGTTCCAGGTGCACGCGTTCGCCGGCCAGTACCGGTGCCGGTTGAACGGCTCCGCCGCGTCGTTCACGCTTCCCACGGGTACGGCGGAGATCGACGTCACTCTCTGACGGCGTCGGCGGGCAGCGTGAACGTCCAGCCCTCGGCCCGCAGGAGTGGGATCGCCGCGTCGACCGCCTCAACCGTCTGGTGGCGGTCGCCGCCCCCGTCGTGCAGCAGCACGATGGCGCCGGGGGTGACGCCGGTGGTGATGCGCTCGACGAGGACGTCCGTGCCGGGCGGCCGCCAGTCGCCGATCGCGAGCCGCCAGCCCACGGGGCGCAGCCCGAGCGCTGCCGCGACGCCGGGCGAACGCCCCCACCCCCCATAGGGAGCGCGGAAGTACTCGATCGGGCTGCCGGGAGCGGCAGAGCTGATCGCCTCGGTGGCCTCGCGCAGCTCCGCCTCGATCCGATCCTCCGGCCAGTCGGTCAGGTCGTCGTGGTGCATGCCGTGGTTGCCCAGCCGGTGGCCGTCGGCGGCGATCGCACGGACGATGTCGGGGTACTTGAGCGCGAACTGGCCGAGCAGGAAGAAGACCGCCCGCACCTCGTGCCGACGCAGCACCGCCAACAGCCGCGGGGTGTCGACCGGGTTGGGGCCGTCGTCGAAGGTCAGGCACACCGACCGGTCACCCGGTACGGTCTCCAGCACATCCATGCGTCGCTGTTCCTCCTCGTCGTTGTCGCGCCTGTCGCCGCCGTCCGGGCACGGCGCCCGTTCGCCTGCTCCCACCGCCCGGCCACGCTCCTGACTGCCCAGACGGGCCGGGGTGCCCAAGAGGTGACTTTCTGGGGTCGGGCGGTGCCCTCCGGTGCCCAGAAAGTGACTTCTCGGGGTGGCGTGGTGGAACGGGCCCGCCCGCACTGCGCGCCCCACTCGGCCACCGCCGCAAGGACGCAGCGACGAATGGGTCCCCGGCGGGTACGCCCGTCGCCATCGAGCGCACCCACCGGGGACCGGGCGGGTCACGCGACGGTACACATCGCCCCGTTGAGCGTGAACGAGGCGGGCCGTCCGCTGTCACCCGTGTGTGTGGCCTGGAACCGTGCGGGAGACGGCATGGACGTTCCTCCCAGGGGACGGTCTGGGGTCCCGGCGGCCGAGAGCGTGGAAAGGTTTCTGCAGGCGGTACGAAAGCTTTCGACACGAAGGTAGCCGAGACCGTACGGTTCGTCAATGGATGCGAGCCCGCCCGGTTGCGGTTCTGTCGATGCCTGATCAGCCGCGTCTGGCGAGGCGGGGCGAGTCGCCGTCAGGCACGGCGAGGCGGGGCGGTGCTGCCGCGGACGATAAGGGAGGTCGCGAGCTCCACCCGGGTCTGGGTGGGCTCCTCGCCATCGGCGAGCATGAGTACCAGCTCGGCCGCGGTGGCGCCCATCTTGGCCAGCGGCTGCCGCACGGTGGTCAACGGCGGCCCCATCCACTGCGCGTAATCAATGTCGTCGAAGCCGATGACCGACAGGTCGTCCGGGATGCGCAGCCCGAGCTGCCGGGCCGCCTCGTAGACGCCCATCGCCTGCAGGTCGTCCCCGCAGATGATCGCCGTGGGCGGCTCGCGGAACTTCAGCAGGGCCAACCCGTGCGACAGACCGTCGTCGAACATGAACCGACCGTGACGGATCAGGGCGGGATCGACCGGAATGCCGGCCTCGTCCATGGCCGCGTGGAACCCGTCGAGCCGTGCGCGGGAGCACAGGAAGCTCACCGGTCCGCCGATCACCGCGATCCGCCGGTGCCCGAGCTCGATGACGTGCCGGGCAGCCGCGAGTCCGCCGCTCCAGTTGGCGGCGCCGACCGACGGCGTCGTGTGCAGCGGCTCGCCGGTCGGGTCGAGCGCCACCAGCGGAATGCCGGCGGCCGCGAACCGGGCCTGCTCGCGCGGAGAGAACGACGCGTACACGCCGATGACGCCGGTCGGGCGGCGGGCCAGCACCTGTTCGACCCATCCGCGCTTGTCACTGTTACGGCCGCTGATCTCGCTGAACCCGACCGCGAGCTCGCGCGTGCGGGCGACCTCTTCCACGCCACGCATGATCGCCACCGCGGCCTGACCCTCGAGAGCGTGGAAGACAACCTCGAGCACCGCGGCGGGCAGGACGGCGTCGGGCCGGCGGTAGCCGTGCTCCCGCAGCAGTGCCTCCACCCGCTCGCGGGTATCCTCGGCCACGCCTGACCGTCCATTGAGGACCTTGGAAACGGTCGGTGGGGAGACACCGGCGAGGCGCGCGATGGTCGCGACGGTGGCCTCACCCCGTCGCCGCCCCGGCCTGATCGCTTGCGCCGTCACATCGCGCAGTGTAGTGCGGCCGGGCACCCGGACAATATCCACCAAATCGTCACCGGCCGGCGAGGGTTGGGCCAGCGCGACGTGCCCAGGAGGTGACTTTTGGGCGGGTGGGGCAGTGCGACCTGCCCGGGAGGTGACTTTCTGGGCACGTGCGGCGGTGTTGCGTGCCCAGGAGGTGACTTCTTGGGCGGGTGGGGCAGTGCGACCTGCCCAGGAGG
>JADGGF010000030.1 GCA_019690055.1 Micromonosporaceae bacterium | reverse complement strand
GTGCAGGGGCCGGACGTGTGAGGGGTGCGTCCGGCCCCAACCTCATTTCCGGGCCCCAACCAAATTTCTGGGCCCCAACCAAATTTCCGGGCGCTAGCTGACGGCGCCGGCCGGGGTGGGAATGTTCGTCCGGACCCAGTCCACGATGGACGCCAACGAGGCGCCAGGGCCGAAGATCTCCGCGACGCCCATCCGGCGCAGCTCGGGAATGTCCTCCTGGGGGATGATGCCGCCGCCGAAGACCACGATGTCGGTGGCGTTCCGCTCGGTCAGCAGGTCGATGACGCGCCGGAACAGCGTCATGTGGGCGCCGGAGAGCACGGACAGACCGATGGCGTCGGCGTCCTCCTGAATGGCCGTCTCGACGATCTGCTCCGGGGTCTGGTGCAGACCGGTGTAGATGACCTCCATGCCGGCGTCCCGCAAGGCCCGCGCGACCACCTTGGCCCCTCGGTCGTGCCCGTCCAGGCCTGGCTTGGCAATGACCACCCGAATACGCTCGGTGCTCATAACATCGCCCTCCGACGGTGGGGTTCTGGCGGTCGCCAGGGGTCGCGCTCCTGAACGAAGCCTCAGGCGAACGGTACCCCGGCCACGCGAAGCCGGGGTCCGGAGGGGCGATCATTGTGACGTCAACGGTGGGCCACATCAACGGTGTGTCACGTCAGCGGTGGGCCGCGTCAACGGTGTGTGACGTCAGCGGTATCGCCCGCTGTGACGCCGGGTAAGGCGATCGTCGTGACGTGGACCGCGAGTTGTCCGGGACCCGACGCATCCACTACGGTGACCTGCGTCGCACCCGAGCCATGGAGGGACGCCTGTGCGCAGGCAACAGCCGGTCCCGCAGACGGGCAAAACGTATCGAGGACGCCGCCGTCTGCCGAAGTTGCCCAGCAAGCGGTACTTCGCCGTCATCTCCACGGCCGCCATGGCCGCGGGCGTCGTCGCCCTGGGCTCACAGGTCGTGCTGCCCGATGACCTGTCCGCCAACGAGACGCTGGCCCCCGACCGGCTCGCCGCCGCCGACGAAGAGGCGAGGGACCACAACTACGGCCCCGCGATCACCGTCGACACCGACGCCCCCGACGTCTGGCTCCTGCCGCTGCGCGTCCGGTACACGATCACAACCGAGTTCGAGATGCGCTGGGGCACCATGCACTTCGGCGTGGACCTCGCCGCTCCCCACGGCACCCCGATCCACGCCACCCACGCCGGTACGGTCACCCTCGCCACCTGGTATGGCGGCTACGGCAACTGCGTCATGATCGACAACGGCAACGGAATCACCGCGATCTACGGCCACGCCTCGGCACTCAACGTGGTCCAGGGACAGCAGGTGAAGGCCGGGGACGTAATCGCCTGGGTGGGCACCACCGGCTACTCGACCGGCGACCACCTGCACTACGAGATCCTCGTCAACGGCGGCCAGTACGACCCCATCCGGTTCATGCGCGAGCGCGGCGTCGACCTGGAGCGGCGCACCGAAGAGGCGACGGGCGGCGTCCCGGTCGCCTGATCCACCTCAGTCGGTCGCCTGACCCGCGTCAGCGCGTCTCGATCGGGACCCTCAGAGTTTCTCGATTGGGGCACTGCGCAGCACGATCCACATGACCTGATCACCGAAGTCGACCTGCGCCTTGCCCCCGTCGACCGCGGTGACCCGGCCCACGCCGTACCGCTGATGGGTGATCCGGTCGCCGGCCGCGAGCTCGATCGGCGGGGCCTGCCGCCCGAGCTCGCTGGCCGTCGCCAACTTCGAGGCATCGATACCAAGGCGGGCCCCGATCCGCATCGCGTTCGGCGTTCCGCCCACGAAGGACGAATTTCGGGTCACCGGTCGGACCGGCGCGGACCGCACCTCGCCGTGCGCGCCGACCCCGGCCCGGCCCCCGGACCAGGTCGTGTACCCGGCGGCCGTCCGCTCCCACCGGACGGTCTCGGGCGGCAGGTCCGCCAGGAACCGGGACGGTGCCTTGTGCCCGATCCCCCCGAACGCCGAGCGGGCCATCGCCCACGACAGGTACAGCCTCTGGCGGGCCCGGGTGATGCCGACGTACGCCAGCCGCCGCTCCTCCTCCAACTCCCGCGGCTCGTCCAGCGCCCGCTGGTGCGGGAAGGTGCCCTCCTCCAGGCCGGTCAGGAACACCACCGGAAACTCCAGCCCCTTGGCGGTGTGCAGCGTCATGAGGGTGACGACGCCAGCGTGCTCGGGATCGTCCTCCGGTATGTCGTCAGCGTCGGCCACCAACGACACCTGCTCGAGAAAGCCGGCCAGCGTCGGCTCGACCGGCTCGGGCTCCTCGCCGAACGCCTCGGCCGCCTGCGCCGCGGCGGAGGCGAGCAGCTCGGTGCGCTGGGTGTACTCCCGGGCCACGTTGACCAGCTCGGTCAGGTTCTCCAGCCGGCTCTGATCCTGCGGGTTCTCGCTCTCCTCGAGCTGCGCCCGGTAATCCGTGCGGTTCAGGACCGCCTCCAGCACCTCCTCCGGCGGGGCCACCACGGCGAGCTCGCGCAGCTCGTCGAGCAGGGCCACGAAGTCGCTGATCGCGCTGGCCGCCCGCGGGGGCAGGCCGGGGATCTCGTCGACCGCCCGCAGTGCCGCCCAGAACGAGATGCGTTCCCGGGACGCGTACTGGTCGACCAGCTCCAGCGTGCGGTCGCCGATGTTGCGGCGCGGGGTGTTCACGATCCGGCGCAGGCTCACCGTGTCGTCCGGGTTGGTGAGCACCCGCAGGTAGGCCAGCGCGTCGCGGACCTCGGCCCGTTCGTAGAACCGCACCCCGCCCACGACCTTGTAGGGCAGTCCGCGCCGGATGAAGATCTCCTCGAAGACGCGGGACTGGGCGTTGGTGCGGTAGAACACGGCCACGTCGCCCGGGCGGGCCAGCCCTTCCGCGCCGAGCCGGTCGACCTCCCGGGCCACCCAGTCGGCCTCGTCGTGCTCGTTGTCGGCGACATACCCGACGATCGGCTCCCCCGGGCCCGCGTCGCTCCACAGCCGCTTGCGCCGCCGTTGGGGGTTGCGGTCGATCACGGCGTTCGCCGCGGACAGGATCGTCTGGGTGGAGCGGTAGTTCTGCTCGAGCAGGATCGTGCGGGCGTCGGGGTAGTCGCGCTCGAACTCCAGGATGTTGCGGATCGTGGCACCACGAAATGCGTAGATTGACTGATCCGCGTCGCCGACCACACAGAGCTCGCCGGTGTCGCCCACCAGCTCGCGCACCAGCACGTACTGCGCGTGGTTGGTGTCCTGGTACTCGTCCACCAGCACGTGCCGGAACCGCTGCCGGTAGTAATCGGCCACGTCGCGGTGCGACTGGAGCAGGTGGACCGTCGTCATGATCAGGTCGTCGAAGTCGAGCGCCTTCGCGGCCTGCAGGCGCTGCTGGTACTCCTGGTACACCTCGGCGATCATGCGCTGGTCGGGCCCCTTGGCGTCGGCCGCGGCCGACTCGGGATCGACCAGCTCGTTCTTGAGGTTCGACACCGCGCTGGCGAGCCGTCGGGGCGGAAAACGACGAGGGTCGACGTCGAGGTCCCGCGCCACGAGCTGCATGAGGCGACGGGAGTCGTCCGCGTCGTAGATCGTGAACGTCGAGGGCAGGTCGAGCAGCGAGTGCTCGGCCCGCAGGATCCGTACGCACGCCGAGTGGAAGGTGCTCACCCACATCAGGCGCGCCCGGCCCCCGACCAGCGCCGCCACCCGCTCCTTCATCTCGGCCGCGGCCTTGTTGGTGAAGGTGATCGCGAGGATCTGACCGGGGTGCACGTCCCGCGCCGCCAACAGGTAGGCGATCCGCGTGGTCAGCACCCGGGTCTTGCCCGACCCGGCGCCCGCCACGATGAGCAACGGGGCCCCGCTGTGGGTGACGGCGGCCCGCTGGGGCTCGTTGAGGCCCACCAGGAGACGCTCGGCGTCCGCCGACAGCGACGCGCCGCCGGGGCCGGGTGACGGTGGCGACCCGGCGGGCATCTCGAACAGCGCGGGTGGGGACGGCATCACGAGCGGCCCACCCGAAGACGGGACGTGCAGGGGCGGGAAGACCAGGCGCGGGAAGGGCAACGGCGGGAAGGCACTGTCATCGCGGCGAGTGTATGCCGGTGAACCGACAAACCCCGGATTCGACAGACGGGGTGTTGCCACGGCCGCCGTCATGGCATACTCGACGCCGTGCAGTACGCGACCCGATTTTACTTTTACGGCACCGGGAGTCCGGCAGCCGTAGGTCGCGCCTGAACTACCAAGACCTGACAAGGCCCCGGGCTCACGGCTCCGGGGCTGTTGTGTGTTCCGGGGCCAGGCCCGAGCCCAAGAGCTACCGAGCCAGAACGCCACAAGGAGCACACGATGACCACCGCCACCGCGAGCCCCACCGGTACGGCCAGCCGGACGAGCACCGGAGTCCCCGCCAGCCCCGAGAACGCCAGCGCCGAGGAGCGCATCGCGGCGCTACGCCGGCGACTCGATGAAATCGATCAAAAGCTGATCGAACTCTGGCGCGAACGCGCGGCCATCTCCCACGAGGTCGGCCAGACCCGGGTCGCGGCCGGGGGCACGCGCCTGGTCCTGGCGCGCGAGCAGGAGATCCTCCACCGGTTCCGTGAGGCGCTCGGGTCCGACGGCACCCAGCTCGCCCTGCTGCTCCTGCGCGCCGGCCGCGGCAAGCTGGTCTGAGGCCTGCGCTTCGCCGACGCTGGCCACGGCTCGGCAATCCGTACGATCAAGACCATGACCTTTCCACCCTCGGCACCACCCCTGCCCGACGTCACGCGAGTGCTCGGGATCTTCGCCCACCCCGACGACGTCGACTTCGGCTCCGGCGGGACCGTGGCCAAGTGGGTCGCCGACGGGCTCACGGTCGCGTACCTGATCGTGACCCGGGGCGACTCGGGCGGGTTCGACGACACGCCCCGCGAGCAGATGCCGATCCTGCGGGAGGCCGAGCAGCGCGCCGCTGCGGCCGAGGTCGGCGTGACCGAGGTCGAGTTCCTGGACGGCTACCGCGACGGGTACCTCACCCCGACCATCGAGCTGCGGCGCGACATCACCCGGGCCATCCGCCGGTTCCGGCCCGACCGGATCCTCACCAACTCGCCCCTGCGCCGCTGGGACCGCCTCGCCGGGCCGAGCCACCCGGACCATCTCGCCGTGGGCGAGGCAACCACCTGCGCGGTCTACCCCGACGCCCGCAACCCCTTCGCCTTCCCGGAGCTGCTCGCCGAGGAGGGCCTGCAGCCCTGGGTGGTGCGGGAGGTCTGGTACTCCGGCGGCCCGAACCCCGACCACGTGGTGGACGTGACCGACACGTTCGACATCAAGCTGGCCGCGCTGAAGCGCCACGTCACGCAGACCCAGCACATTGATGATCTCGCCGGCATCCTACGCGGTCGCATGGCGGCCCTCGCCCGCGACGCCGGCCTGCCCGAGGGGCACCTCGCCGAGGCGTTCACCATCATTCGCACCGAGTAGCGCTATCTTCACGCGCAGCAACCACGAGTCGGCTTTCTGATCGTGGTCTCGGCGCAGCGCTCGAAGATGGGGGCATGGCGGTCGACGAACAGGTGACGCTCGACGACGTACGGGCCCACCTGGATCGCGGCGGCCACCGGCAGGCGCTCGCCGCCGCCTACCCGACCGTCGTGCGGGTGGAGCAGGATCCGGCGTCGGCCAGTAGCGAGGACTGGCAGCTGGTCACGATGTACGCGTTGGCCACCGCCTACCGGGGAGATCCCCGGCGCGCCGTCGCCTGCGCCACCTCCGCCTACCGCGCACTGTGCGCGCTCCACGGACCGTTCGACGAGGCGGCGATGTCCGCCCAGCGGGCGCTCGCGGTCGCGCAGCAGGCCGCGGGTGATCTGCTGGGGGCGGTCCGTACGGCCGAGGCGGTCTGGGCGTTGAGCGAGCGGACCCGGGGAACGACCGCCGTGCTCACCCTGCTCGCGGCGGCCGACCTCGCCGCCGCCCAGCACCGGGTCGGCCGCTGCGACGAGGCCCTCCGGCTCATGGAGTCCACTGTAGACACATACGTGACCCGGTACGGTCACGACGCGACCGGCATCCGCATGCTGGCCCGGCTCGGCGCGATGATCCGCGACTGCGGCGACTTCGACCGCGGTCACGAGCTGCTCGGCCAGGCCCGGCGACTGGCCCAGGGCGACGACGGCCTCATGGCCGCGATCACCGCCCTGGCGCGCGCCGACGTCGACCCCGACCACCACTGCACGGCCGACGCGAGGTCGTGGCCGCCGACGGGCCCCACGCTGGCCGTGCCGGACGACGACGCCGCGCACGATGCCCTGGTGGACGCCTGGCTCTCCGCGATGAGGGACACCTCCGGACATCGGACGGGGGATCCACCCGAGGCGAAGCCGGAGGGCCCGCGGCGCGCGGCGCTGGCGGTGCTGTCGCTGATGCCGCGGCCGCGACACGTCGAGCACGACGACCTGCTCGCGGCGGTGCGCCGTGGCCTCATCGGCACCCGGCAGGTTACGGTCGTCAATCCCAGCCCGGGCTCCGGCAAGACCGTGACGGCACTGATGCTCGGCCTCACGTTCGGACAGGCCCGGGGCGGGTCGGTGCTGGTGTGGGACACCAGCGGCACCCCGGACGGGCTGGCCCGCCGCGCCACCCGGACCGCGCCGCCGGTCGGCGACGCGCGGCAGTCACTCACGCATTTCCATGCCAACATAGATGAACTGTCGGTCCGCCTGTGGCGCCAGGACCCGGAATTGTTCGACGTACTGACAAAAGACGACATAGTGGCCCCGGGCGGGCGGTTCGGCGGGGCGGAGTTCCGCGCACTCCGGCAGGCGATCGCCGGTCGTTACCGACTGCTCATCGTCGACACCGGCAACGACATCGCCGCCCAGACCTGGTTGGCCGCGCTCGACGCCACCGACCAGTTGGTGGTCGCCGTCTCGGCCCGCCCGGACTCGGCCGACGCCGCCGAGCGCCTGCTGGACGACCTGGACCGCGCCGGTCGCGGCGCGCACGGGCAGCGGGCGGTCGTGGTCCTGACCATGCCACCGCGCGCCAACCATCTCGATGTCGGCCGTGCCCGGGCCGACCGGTTTGATGCCAACGGAATCGAGGCCCGGTTCAGCCGCCGGTGCCGGGCCGTGCTGCGCGTACCGTACGACCGGCACATCGACGTCGCGGCGACCATCCGGTCCAGTGCCATCACCCCCGCGAGCCAGCGCTCCTGGCTGCGGGTCGCCGCGGCCGTCGCCCAGGGGCTGTAGCGCCCGTCAGGCCCGGATGGTCGAGGGTTCTAGGCGGTCCAGCGGGCGATGACGGTCTCGCCGCCGACGACCCGATCGCCCACGTGCACCAGGGGCTCGACCCGGTCGACCGGAAGGTAGACGTCCGTCCGCGAACCGAACCGGATGAGCCCGAACCGCTCCCCCTTGGCGAGCAGGGCACCGACCGGAGAGCGCTGCACGATGCGACGGGCGATGAGGCCGGTGCGCTGCACGACCGCGACCGTCCCCCGGGTGGTCTCCAGCACCGTGTACGCCGACACGTTGTGCTCGGCCTCGGGGTGCATCGCGTTCGCGTAGCCGCCGTCCACGACGAAGTGGTCGACCACCCGCCCGGCGACCGGGGAACGGTTGATGTGCACGTCGAGCACGGACAGAAATACCGCGATGCGGAGGAACTCGTCCGGACCGAGCCGGTCGTCCCGCACGGTCTTCACCGAGAGCACCTTGCCGTCGCTGGCCGCCACGATCGCCGCGGGGTCGGCCGGCACCTCGCGCTGCGGATCGCGGAAGAACGCGGCCACCGGAGCGGCGGCGAGCGCGGGCAACCACCACAGCTTCCCGCCGGGGCGGAGGCGACGCAGCGCCGCCGCGGCGCCCAGGCAGAGGGCCGCCGCGGCCACCCCGGAGGAGTCAATGTTCATCCGAGGCGTCAGGCGCACGCTGCTGGTGCGGGCCAGCGGGGCCAGGCGCTCCGCCAGCGCGGGGTCGGCCGGGGTGTACCGCAACCGGTGCACGCGCAGCGGCGGCCGGCTGCGCAGGACCACGTCGGAGCCGACCCCGAAGAGCGTCGCCTGCCGAGCGAGCTCCTCCACCGCACCGCCGGCCAGGCCGAGCGTGACCGCGCGGCCCGCACGCTCCCCGAGCGGGGCCACCGGAACCGCCACGCTCAGCACGGCGCCGGGCCCGAGGTGCTTGCCCAGCGTCTCCAGCTGGGCCCGCGTCTCGTCCGCGCTGCCGGTCAGCGGCTCGGCCACGATGACGGCGTCCACCGACTCCGGGGCATCGGCGAGCGATTCGACCACCGTCACCCGCTGGTCGACCCACGCGCCGGCATGGCGGACCCGGGACCGTACGTCCTCGGTCGCCGACCCGGCCACCACGGTCAGGGAGCCGTCGGGCGACAACGCGTCGATGGCCGCCGTGAGCACCGGCGACGCCGGCCCGGCGCCGACAAGCAGGCCGCGCTTCGGGCCCGGGTGGCGAGCGAAGTCCGCCACCAGCGCGGCGGCGGCGACCGGCGAGACACGCGTGGCGAAGACGGCCTCGGCGACCGCCACCAGGCGTTCGCTGAGCGGCCGGTCAGGCGACGTCCGGAACGGGCCGGATGCTGAATCGGTCGGAATCACCGCACCAGCATAGGCACCCGTCGGCACTCACTCGGGCCGATGCCCGCCCGGATCGCCCGCCGTGGGCTCGTCCAGGGCCGTGCCCCGGTCGTCGACGGCGAGCGGAGTGGTCTCCGGTTCGCCGTTCCGGCGGTCGCGGCGCAGGCTCGCCAGGATGCCGATCAGCCCCAGCAGGATCAGCCCGGCGGCCAGCACCCACCCGGCGTCGGGGAGATGCAGGCTGATCGCCCAGTTCAGGTAGTACGAGGCGGCCCACCACCCGGCGACCGCCAGGAAGAGCAGACCGAAGATCAGCGACAGGTAGTCGGTCCGGTGCCGGCCGGAGGTCCGGTCGGCGGAATTCTGGCTTGTCATACGGCGGCTCCCAGCTGGTCAGGCAGATTCATCGAACACGGTAGATCTCAATCGCCCCGGTGTTGACCGAGGCGACGATGTGCAACTCACCCCCACCGGGGCCGTCCGGGCCGAGGTCGGTGACGGTACGCGAGCCGGCTCCCAGGCCGTTCCACTCCTCATCGAAGACGGTCGCCGAACCGATATTGACCGAGGCGTCCACCATGACGTCCACATCGGACGGAAGAGTGACCTGGATGCCGCCCATGCCGACCCGGATCTCCACGGTGGTGTCGGTCCCAGCGAAGTCCACATCGGACATATCGACCTCGACGGCCCCGATGTCGCGCTGCCAGCGGTCCGGGATCTCCTCGACGGAGTCGAGCTGCAGGGTGATCACCCCGATGCCGGCCCGGCCCCAGTACCCGTCCCCGAGCGTCACGTAGCCGCTGCCCAGCGCCAGCGTCAGCACGATGCCCAGCGGGATCAGCCACCGCGCCCGCCCCAGCCAGGCGCCCACGACCAGCCCGAGGCCGAGCACGGCCAGCGGCACGGCGAAGTAGGCCAGCGGCGGGATCGGGTTGCCCGCCAGGTCCGCGGCGACCATGGCGCCGAGCAACAGCACCGCCACGGAGAGCGTGAGCAGGCCCAGCCGGGAGCGTGGTCGCCGAGGCTGGGGCGGTCGCGGCCAGCCCGTAGCCGGTGGCGGGGTGACCGACGGCGGTCCGGGGGGCGCGAACGGTCCCTGCGGGGCGAACGGCCCGCTCGCGCCGGGCGGCGCGGGTGGCGTCACGGCCCACGGTGCCGCCGGTGGGGCGGCCGACGGTGCGGCGACGGGCGGCGTGGCTGACGGCGCTGGTGAGCGGGCCGGACCACGTCCGCGCGACTGGTCGTGCAGGAGCAGCAGCAGGACGCCGCCGAGCAGCACCATGGCGACCAACGGTGTCGCCCGGAACGGCTCGGAGACGTAGCCGGCGAGCATGAACATGCCGAGCACGATGCCGAAGACCGTGCGGGCCGAGGACGTCCGGGAGTGCCCGCGACCCGCGAGCGCCTCCACGGGGGTCGCCGTGTCACCCTCCGCCGGCAGCAGCAGCCAGCCCAGGAGGTAGATCAGCACCCCGATGCCGCCGAAGAAGACAAGGACGACGAGAACGACCTTCCACAGCACCGGATCGGTGTTGGTCGCTCGGGCGAGCGCCCCGGTGACCCCGGCGAAGGTCCGGCCGTGGACGGGGCGGACGAGGCCGTGGCGCCACGCGAAGGCCGTCAGCGGTGGAGCGTCAACGGTGGGGCCGGGAACAGGCGAGAGGCCGGGAGTGCCGGCCGGGCCCGCCCCGGGACCGGCGGGATCGGTCGGTGCGCCCGGACCAGGGGACCGAGTCGGGCCGGTAGGCCCCGTCGGGCCAGTGGGCCCGGTCGGGCCGGTGGGCCCGGTCGGGCCGGTGCCGGATGCCGTAGGCGGAGGGGTCGCGGTCATGACCGAATCGTGATCGGTCCGCCGCCTTATCCGCATCGGGTGCCGACCCTGAGCTAACCCTGGGAAGCGACTGGTGGGCCTCCGGGGAGACACCCCTGGTCGCTGGTGTGAGGGCGTGTGACCATCGGCTGCGTGACCTCGGCTCAACCGCACTATCGGCGGCTCTACCGCGACCCCGACGACCGCATCGTCGCGGGCGTCGCCGCTGGGCTCGCCGAGCACCTGCGCGCGCCGGTCACGATCGTGCGGCTCGTCTTGGTGGCCCTGCTCGCGGTGAACGGATTCGGCGGCCTGCTCTACGTCGCCCTCTGGGCGGTGGTGCCCGTACGCCCGGACGCGCCCCGCCGGGTGGCGCGTCGGCGGCTCGCCCTCCAGCGGGTGGCGTACGCCGCGCTCGCGCTCGGCCTGGTGATCCTCGCCACCGACGCGCAAGGGGCGCTGGGTGGTTTCCCGTTCGACCCCGTGGTGGTGGCCCTGGCGGCCGTGGTCGCCTTGGGCGCGGGCATCATCTGGCACCAGGCCGATCCGCAGCGCCGCCGCCTCGGGCGGACCTCGGACGCGGACGCGGCCCAGGCGCCGACCGGGGACGAGTGGGCCCAACCGGAGGCGGCGGTGGCCCCGGCCCGCCCGGCGACCCGGGCGGACGTCGAGCCGGCCCCGGACCGGCGGCGGTTCCTCCTCCGGGTCATCGGCGGCGGCCTGCT
Source organism: Micromonosporaceae bacterium (assembly GCA_019690055.1). Taxonomy (GTDB): domain Bacteria; phylum Actinomycetota; class Actinomycetes; order Mycobacteriales; family Micromonosporaceae; genus DATBGZ01. The sequence continues at coordinate 7,005 of JADGGF010000030.1, read as the reverse complement.
CATGGTCGTCGGCATCATCGGCATCCTGGGGATCTTCGCCCCGCCGGACCAGAGCGTGGCGGCCACGCTGCTCGGCCTGCTCTTCGCCGGGCTCGCCCTCGCCGGCCTCGTGCTGGCTCTGGCTCCCGTGCTGTGGCGGATGGTGGGTCAGCTGCGCGAGGAGCGGATCGCGCGCATCCGGGAACAGGAACGGGCCGAAGTCGCCGCGATCGTGCACGACCAGGTCCTGCACACGCTCGCCCTGATCCAGCGCCACGCCAACGACCCGAGCAGTGTGCTGCGGCTGGCCCGCGGGCAGGAGCGCAGCCTGCGGAGCTGGCTGTACCGGCCGGCGGCATCCCCGAACGAGCGGTTCGCCGCCGCCCTGGAGCAGGTGGCCGGCGAGGTGGAGGACGCGTACGGCATCACGGTGGAGACCGTCGTGGTCGGTGACGCCGAGCACGACGAGCGGGTGGCCGCCCTGGTCGCCGCGACCCGGGAGGCCCTGGTCAACGCGGCCCGCCACGCCAAGGTGAGCACGGTCTCGCTCTACGCCGAGGTGGAGGATGATCGACTGACGGTCTTCGTGCGCGACCGTGGGGTCGGCTTCGATATGTCTACTGTGGACGACGATCGGCACGGCATCCGCGGGTCGATCATCGGGCGGATGCAGCGGCACGACGGCACGGCCCGGCTGCGGTCGGCCCCGGGCGAAGGGACCGAGGTCGAGCTGTCCATCCGCCGGGGCGCGGTCGCCGCGACGGGAAGGAGTGATCTCTCATGACGCAGGAGCGACCGCTGCGGGTGTTCCTGGTGGACGACCACGCGATGTTCCGGGCCGGGGTACGGGCCGAGCTCGGAACTCACGTCGACGTGGTCGGGGAGGCGGGCACCGTCGCCGAGGCGATCAGCGGCATCAGCTCGCTGCGGCCGGACGTCGTGCTGCTCGACGTCCACATGCCCGACGGCGGGGGCCGGGCCGTGATCGAGGCCATCCGCAAGACCCACCCGGAGATACGGTTCCTCGCGCTATCGGTGTCGGACGCGGTCGATGACGTCATCGGCCTGATCCGGGCGGGGGCGCGCGGCTACGTGACGAAGACCATCTCCTCCGAGCAGTTGGCCGACGCCGTACGCCGGGTGGCCGAGGGCGACGCCGTGTTCAGCCCACGCCTGGCCGGGTTCGTGCTGGACGCGTTCGCCCGGCCCGACACGCCGGTGGCCGACCCCGAGTTGGACCAGCTCACCAACCGCGAACGCGAGGTGCTGCGCCTGCTCGCCCGCGGGTACGCGTACAAGGAGATTGCGAAGGAACTCTTTATTTCCATCAAGACGGTGGAGACCCACGTGTCGAACGTGCTCCGCAAGCTGCAGGTCTCCAACCGCTACGAACTGTCGCGCTGGGCCGCCCATCGGCGTCTCGTCTAGCGGCCCGCCGGCCCAGGCTCACTCCATCCCGTCGGGCAGGCCCCGGCGCTCAGGCGAGGGCGGGGCGCGGACCGTGATCGCGGCGCTGCAGCAGCCACAGGATCGGACCGCTGACCAGGTACGCGCCGACCACGGCGACGAACGTGCCGGGCACGCTGACCATCGCGCAGATGGCGGGCACGACCCACAGCCACAGCGGCAGCCGCAGGACCCGGGCCAGCTTGACGTACGGGAACGGCGTCACCATGGCCAGCGCATAGACCCCGGCGAACGCCACCTGGGCCATCGCCGGCACGGAGTCCGGCCCGAGCAGGATGTTCAGGGCCAGCACCGCGGCGACCATGGTGGTCGGCACACCGCAGAAGTGGTCGCCGTTCTTCGGCGAGACGTTGAACCGGGCGAGCCGGAGCGCGGCGCAGACCGCGATCAGCACGCACACCAGCGCCGCGAGCGACCGGGGCGCCTCCAGCGTGACCAGCCACTGGTAGGTCACGATGCCGGTGGCGACCCCGAACGAACTCAGGTCGGCCAGCGAGTCGAGCTGCAGACCGAATGGGCTCGCGACGCCGAACCGCCGGGCCAGCCCGCCGTCACACCCGTCGAAGACCACGCAGGCGAGCAGCGCGACCGCGGCCAGGCGCAGGTTGGCCGGGTCACCGGACATCGCGAGAAAGATCGCGACCATGCCCATGACCAGGCTGCCCACTGTGCAGCCATTGACGACCACGAACCTGATCCGCCGCGCGAGGGTGGGCTCGCCAGGCAGGAGAGGCACGTGGCCGTCCGTACGCACCCGCCCATCCGCACGCACGGCCGGCTCCGAGCGAGGCGCCGGCGCCCACGGGACCGCGGCGTCGCTGCGCGTGGCGGGGGGCTCGGTGCGCGTCGCGGGCGGCAGGGCCGGCGCGGCGGCCACCCGGGGCGGGCTGGCCGTCAGGCTCCCCGGCGTCACCAACACCCCGGCGTCGCCCGTCCGCTGCTGCGGTCGCCGCAAGCCAACCTGCGCGATGAGCTGCGTCGCTCGGGAGCCACTCCGGCGCAGGCGCCACCAGCGACGCCCGGCGGGGCGGGGGGTATCGGGACTCCGGCGCCGGCGCCAGACTCTCGCCACGCTCGACCTCCTGACAGTCGGTGCCCTGGGGTTACGCCCAGGTAGCGTCCCGGCGACGTTTGCTGAACGGACGCTGAGAAAGCCGCCGGAGCGCCTACACAATGGCATACGTGAGGCCGGTTGGCGATGCCCCGGACCGCCGAAATTTTCGGACATTCACCAGCACAACGGACAGACGTGACGTCCTCGCCCGCTACGCTCCGTAGCACCTCGGCGATCGAGGGCGGCCCGGGCCGCCGTCATCATCCCCGCGAGTACGACCGTGACTGCGCATTCCGGGACTGCGCGTTCAGCTCAGCCAGGGCGTCCCGGGTGACCTCGGTGAGCGGCAGGCGGGCAACCTGCGACATGGAGAACCAGCGGGCCTCCGAGGTCGAGCCACCCACGTCCTGAACCCGCGGTCGGGTGGGCCGGTCGACCATGACCCGGTAGAACGCCCGGACCCCGTGCCAGTCGATCGGGTACCCCTCGGGGCCCAGCGAGGCCGGATCGCGGTGGCTCCCCACGCCGAGCAGGTGAAGCAGACGGCCGCGCTGTCCCGTCTCCTCGGCCAGCTCCCGGATCAGCGCCGCCCCGGGCTGTTCCCCGTAATCGGTGCCGCCGCCGGGCAGGTGCCAGAGGCCCGCCCCGGGGTACCCATCGGCGATCCGGGTCAACAGCAGGCGCCCGCGTGGGTCGGTGGCCACGGCGTAGGCGGCGAAGCGCTGGGCCCGCGGCAACCCGTCCGGGCCCGGCACCAGGTGGAAGGACGGCAGGCTGCCCGTGTCGTCCGGCAGGCGCTCAGCGGGGGCCGGTAACCCGAGCGCGGTGGCGGTGAACGCGCGCAGCGGCAGGCGCGCGGCCTCCTCCCGGGTCACGAACCGGGCGAGGTCGGTGGGCTGGCCGATGCGGTCCCGCAGCGCCCCGCCCCGCACCCGGACCTCGTAGATGAGGCGGTCGGTGTGGATGCTCAGGCCACGGCTCGCGACCGCCCGCAGGTCGGCCAGCACGTCGACCAGGCGCACGACCGAGACGGACAGGCCGGTCTCGGCGGCCGTCTCGCGGACGACGGTGTCGGTTGGCGCCTCGCCGTGGTCGACCGCGCCCCCTGGCAGTGACCACCGCAGCGGAGTGCTCGACCGCCGCGACGCCCGGACAAGCAGGACGCGGCCCTCCTCGTCGGTGCAGATCCCGTAGGCGGCGATCCGCCGGATCGGCTGGAGGGACGCGCGCGGAGGCTGCGCGGAATTCGCCCGAGAAGTCCGATGTGATCGATTCAATCGAGACGAGCGCGCGGATTGCGCGGACTGCGGCAGCGTGGTCACGGACAGTCAGTCTGCCGCGAATCCGACAGTAGCGGCCGGGCACTGTCAGATGCAGGACACTCAGCCCCGAGCCGACCGACCGCTACCCGCTGATACTGCTCGATGTTCTGCCTCAGCAGGACCGACAGAACGCGATGCGCAGATTACGTACGGTCACTCGCTCGACCGTTTACTCCCACTCGATCGTCCCCGGGGGTTTGCTGGTGACGTCGAGGACCACCCGGTTGATCTCGGGCACCTCGTTGGTGATCCGGGTGGAGATGCGGGCGATGAGGTCGTGCGGCAGGCGCGCCCAGTCGGCGGTCATCGCGTCCTCGCTCGCGACGGGGCGCAGCACCACGGGGTGCCCGTAGGTGCGGCCGTCGCCCTGCACGCCGACGCTGCGGACGTCGGCGAGCAGCACCACCGGGAACTGCCACACGCCGCGGGCATGGCCGGAGGTGGCGAGCTCGTCCCGCGCGATCTTGTCGGCCGCGCGGAGCACCTCCAGGCGATCCCGGGTGACCTCGCCGATGATACGGATGGCCAGGCCCGGACCGGGGAACGGATGCCGCCACACGATCTCTTCGGGCAGCCCCAACTCGACCCCGAGCGCGCGCACCTCGTCCTTGAACAGGGTCCGCAGCGGCTCGATCAGCGTGAAGGCCAAGTCCGGCGGCAGGCCACCGACGTTGTGGTGGGACTTGATGTTGGCGGTTCCGCTCCCCCCGCCCGACTCCACCACGTCCGGGTAGAGCGTGCCCTGCACCAGAAACTCGACATGCTTCTCACTGTCGATCTCTCGGGCGGCTGCCTCGAAGACCCGGATGAACTCCCGGCCGATGATCTTCCGCTTCTGCTCCGGGTCGGTGACCCCGGCCAGCGCGGCCAGGAACCGCTCGGAGGCGTCCACCACGTGCAGCCGTACGCCGGTCGCGGCCACGAAGTCCTTCTCAACCTGCTCCGCCTCGCCGGCGCGCAGCAGGCCATGGTCGACGAAGACGCAGGTGAGCTGATCCCCGACGGCCTTGTGCACCAGCGCCGCGGCGACGGCCGAGTCCACCCCGCCGCTCAAGCCACAGATGACCCGGGCGTCGCCCACGGTCTCGCGGATACGTGCGACCTGCTCCTCGATGATGTTGGCGGGCGTCCACGTCGGCTCGATGCCCGCGATCTCGTACAGGAAGCGCTCCAGGATTCGCTGACCGTGCGGCGTGTGCACCACCTCGGGGTGGAACTGCACGCCCGCCCGGCGCTGGGCGAGATCCTCGAACGCCGCCACCGGCGCCCGCGGGGTGCTGGCGGTCACGGTGAAGCCGGGCGGCGCGACCGTGACCGCGTCGCCGTGGCTCATCCACACCGTCTGGTCCGCGGGCAGGCCCCGCAGCAATTCACCGCCGGTGACCTGCAACGGGGTGGGACCGAACTCCCGCTGCCCGGTGCTGGCCACCCCACCGCCGAGCGCCTGCGCCATGGCCTGGAAGCCGTAGCAGATGCCGAAGACGGGCACTCCCGCCGCGAAGAGCGCGGGGTCGACCTGCGGGGCGCCGGGCTCGTACACGCTCGACGGCCCACCGGAGAGGATCACGGCGGCCGGGTCGCGGGCCAGCATCTGCCCCACCGGCATCGAGTGGGGCACGATCTCGGAGTAGATCCGCGCCTCCCGCACCCGGCGCGCGATCAACTGCGCGTACTGCGCACCGAAATCGACGACGAGCACCGGCCGCAGGGTTGGGGTCATGCGGCGATGCTACCGACCGTACGGACCGCTCTCCGGCTGTCGACCACTGTGTCGCGCCGCACGTTCAGGCCCGATGGGCAGGCCGTGCTCGGCGTGGTAGGCGCGCACCCACTCCGCGTCCAGCCCTTCCGCGAACGGGCCGCTCGGGTTGTCCACGATCCAGACATGCATCATCTCCGGTGTCGTGAGGTTCACCGACAGCGCCGGACAGCTCCCGAACGGCGACACGACCCCGAATCCGGGCGGCAGCGCCGTGAGACACAAGTTGTGCGCGTGCCACCGCGTGATCGGCCCGCCCGGCTGCGGCGCCGGCACCCCGGCCACCTCCATGACGTAGACCACGCCGAGCAGGGTCGCCCGGCCGCCCTCGATCGCGTACACAAGCGTCTCCGGCCGCTCCGGGTCGAGCACCCGACCGTCCCGTTTGAACGCAGGATTCTCCATATGCACATCCATGCCAGAGGCGTTGGCCGGGAGCACGAACCCCGCCGCGATCGCGTCCTCCAGCCGGGTGTAGCGGGTCATCGCCGCCGCCGTCGCCTCGGCCAGGGCGCGCGCGGCCTCCACCTGCTCCGGCGTCGCATGGTGGTCGGCCTGCGGCCGCATGATGATGCCGGCCTGCGCTCGGGCCGCGTGGTCGTGGGCGTGCTCATGGTCGTCGCTGTGGGCGAGCGCGGTGCCCACCTGAGCGGGGTCGGCGCTGACGTCGGTGTCGGTGGCCGCGTGCGCGGCGATCGTGCCGGCCCAGACGGCGACGCCGACAACGAGCGTCACGAATACCATCGTGGCCGATGCCGCGAACCGGGCGAGCCGACGCCGCGGCGCCTGCGGGTCCGGGGCGAGGCAGAGTCCGAGCGCGAGCAGTTCCACCAGGGCGGTGGCGATGCCGACCTGGTCCGGCTCCTCCCCGCCCGTGGCGGAGACGACCAGGTAGGCGATGAGCGTGGCGACGACCAGCAGGCTGGCGCCGAGCCGGTAGCGGCGCCCCTCGTAGGCCCGCAGCGCGAGCCACGCGTACGCCGCCCCGCTGCCCAGATAGGCCAGCGTCAGCAGGACGCCGTCGTAGTGGCCGAGCGGGAGCGCCAGGTGCACGGCGGCCGCGATCCCCAGCAGCCACGCCACCCATCGCCGGACGAGGTCCGGCTGTCCATTCACAATGGACCGTTCGGCCGGCCGTACGGTCGGCGCGGCCCCGGCCGCGTCCGGGAGCACGGGCAGGCGCAACCGCCGCACGACCAGGACCAGCACGGGCAGCAGCATCGCGGCGACCAGCGCCGGCACGTGCATCGGCGCGATCCCCACGGTGAACGTCTCGATCGGGTTCATCAGGGTGCCTGCCCGGTGATCGCACCGTGGCCCGGCCAATTCCGCGCAGCTGGCCGGAGCGGAATCTGCGAGTCATGCGCGGGCGCCGGCCCCCCCGCCGTGGGCCCCCCGCCCCCGCGCCCCGCCTGGATCGCTCG
>JADGGF010000542.1 GCA_019690055.1 Micromonosporaceae bacterium | reverse complement strand
GGACCGGTGTGCGGTGGCTGGGCACGCAGGTGGACCGGTGGTTGCCGGACGCGGCGGTGACCGAGGCGCTGGATCGTCTCGAGGCGTCGGCGTGGGAGTTCGCCCGGTCCCTTGAGCGGGCGGCCACGCGTTCGCAGCCGACCGGGGCGCAGGTCGCGGCCGCCGCCGCGGAGTGGGGCCTGGCGGTGGCGACGGTCGGCACCACCCCGACGGGCACGCAACTGTGGGTGGCCGGTGTCGAGCGGAATGTGCCGAGCGAAGGCACGACCGAGGACATATGGTCGTGCTTCGCTATCACGATCGCTGGGCCCGGGAGCGCGGAATCGGGCGCGGAGGTCGAGCGGATCGCCTGCGGTGGGACCGACATGCCCGAGTCGGTGGTCTACGTGGGTCGGTGGCTGGACCAACGGGACGCGGTGGCCGGGCTGGCCCGGTCCGCCGCTCAGGTGGCCGATCGGTGGACCGCCCCGCCGGCGGGATCGGTCGTTGACGGCCTGCGCATCGTGGCGGCGGATGGCGGCGGCCCGACGGTGCGCGTCGACGCGATCGACGAGGTGGGCACCGTGGTGCTGGGAGCGCCGGACACGTACCTGTACGGAGCGCGTCTGGTCGCCGGGCCGGAGGTTGCCGGGGGTGCCACGGTCGCGGCCGTGCGACTGCCGGTCGAGGTCGACCCGGCCATCCGCGCCCAGGCCGAAGCCGACGCGCTCCGGTTGGTCGAATCCACCTGGACGCCATCGGTTGTGGGTTCGCGCAGGGAGCGGGTCCCGTGGCTGGACCGGCACCTGGGCAAGCTGATCTCCATCGTGCGGTACGAGGCAGCGGCGGACGGATCCATGACGGTGCACCTCGCCGTCGAGGTGGTGGCGGGCGGCCGAAGCAAAGACAATCCCGCTCCGTCACCCGTCGTCGTCTGCGTCGAGGCCGCGACCGAGGGCACGGGCGACCGCACGTTGACCAAATCCATGTCCGTCGAGCCGTGTCAGTACCCCCTCCCATCCGAATGACTCGGCCAGTGACGGTATGACCATCATTCGAGACGTATCAGCGCCCCTTGCGGGCACGCTGCGGTACCGGACGGCGGAGCACAGCTTCTCCTTCGACGTGGCCGTGCCCGACGATGTCGTGGCCCGCGCTGGAGGCCAGGCCGTGGCGAGCGCCGCCGTCGGCACGCTGCAGATCGAGTTCGGCGTACGGTCCCGCCGGGCGCTGTTCGTATGGGGCTACCACCCGCGGCCGGCCTGGCAGGCCGGCCAGCTGGAGCCGCCGGTCGCTGAGCCCGGGGCCGTGGTGCTGAGTCCGGGTATCCCACTTGAGCGCGGAATCTCGGTCCCGCTCGCCCGTGTGGGCGAATGGTTGACGACTATTGATGTGGCGTCGGGCTGGGTTCGCGCGTCGCGGGACAGGAAGCCAGACGAGGAGGTGGCCCTGGTCGCCGACGGGGTAGTCATCGGTGAGCTGAAAGGGCGCATCCACTCGCTCTGGCTGCATCCCGTATTCGAGTAGACCGGCCGCGGCGACGCCTCGCCATTGGCGGCGCGACGGATGCCGCCAGGCATCGAGCAAGGCACCTCGAGCAAGCCAAACAGGCAGGCACGACGGCAGCGATGTCAGAGCCGCGCGAGTGGACCGGGGCGGTCAGCGAGCGTCTTCGATGCTGCATCTGTGGCGGAGACACCAGAGGCGCCGACGACTATATTCTGGTCGAGTTGACCGCGGCGCCCGGCCAGGCTCGCCAGTGGTTCGGCGCCCACGCCGCGCACCTGAACGAGGTGATGGCGCCTGGCTTCAAGACCGACATCCACGAGGCGTAGGCGGCCGGCGATGGCGAATAAGCGCCGCCCGGTGCCGCGATGACCCAGTTGGTGCGTCACCCGTGGCCCGGGCTGGCGGCCGAGGTGGAGACGGTGTTGCGCGCGGCCGGTGAGCGGGTCCTGGCCCGGCGCCTCCGGGACGCGTACGTCGTTGCGGCGTGCGGATGCGGCGAGGACTTGCGCCGCGGGCGCGCGTCATCGTGTACGCGGCAGCCATCCTGTTCTGGCTGTCGGGGCTCAGACGATATGGGCGATCGACGGTAATCCTTCATTGTGGATGGACGGTACTTCCTGTCGGAGCACGGTGCGGAGGTCGAGGTCCGCGCCGAGCAGTACGAGACTGCGGTCCGGCCGACCGTACGCATCGTGCTCGGCGCGGCCGAATTCCGCGCAGCTTGCCGGAGCGGAATCCATGAGTAATTCGCCCTCGTCGTCTCGGCGGCGCTGTTGAGGGATCATCGGTCCCGGTCATGACCGGCGCCGGTGCGGCGCTTCCAGGAGGGCACGCGACCCGTGCTACCAGGGCAGGGGGCCGTAGCTCTCGGTGCCGTCCGTCCGCCACAGGTGGCCCCAGAACGTCCCGGTGGGGCCGTCGTCGGGCAGGGTGGCCAGGTGCACCGTGACCTCGGCGCCTTGCTCGGGGGTGCGGAAGCCGGAGTGGTTGTTGAGGTCGGTGGCACAGTAACCCGGGTTGGCCGCGTTCACCTTGATGCCCGACTCGCGCAGTTCCTTGGCGTACATGGCGGTCACCATGTTCAGGGCGGCCTTGGAGGCCGGGTAGGGCACCGAGGCGATCGGCCACAAGGGACTGTCCGGGTCGGTCATGGAGCCGATCGACCCGACCTCGCTGGAGACGTTCACGATGCGCGGCGCTGACCCTTTGCCCAGCAACGGCAGCATCGCATTGGTGACCGCGACGACCCCGTAGACGTTGGTCTCGAAGACGGCGCGCAGCGTCGGCACGGTCGTCTCGCTGGGTCGGCCCGTGCCGTCGGCGCGAGCGATGCCGGCGTTGTTGACCAGCACGTCCAGGTGCCCGAATTCGCTGGCGATCCAGGCGGCAGCCTTCTCGATCGATGCCTCGTCGGTCACGTCGAGGGTGACGGGGTACGTGTCGATGCCGGCCTCCCGCAGCGACGCGGCGGCGGCCTGCCCCCGGCCGGGGTTGCGGGCCCCGACCAGGACGGTCATGCCCCGCTCGCCCAGGAGGCGGGCCGTGGCGAACCCGATGCCCTTGTTGGCGCCGGTGATGAGAGCAACACGTGTCATGCCCTCAGCGTCACCCCGGGTGGGCCGCGGTGGGAGAGCATCGCCGAACCTGGTATCGCTGGTACCAGTCATGCCGCTGACGACCGTGAAAGGCTGAGGACGTGAACGACACC